>DGEE01000139.1:13110-17072 GCA_002385815.1 Hungateiclostridiaceae bacterium UBA3934 | reverse complement strand
TGGATGAAAGCGATGATCCGCAAGCGGAGCAGATGTTTTCAGTGCCTATGACTGTGTACGACAGGCTGGGAAATGATTACAAGGTGGATGTACTGTTCTGGAAGGTCTATGCAGATGCTGACGGTTCCACATGGCAATGGGAAATACCTTCGACCGGATCAGGGTATACAGCTTCATCAGCATCAGGAACTATCAGATTCGATGCTGAGGGAATCATCGATTCTGAATCCATACAAGATCAGCCACCTGTGGTATTTGTACCCGATCCTTCAACTGGCACGGGCGAATTCGAGGTCGTATTTGATTTCTCAAAAATAACTTCCTTTGCGTCAGACAACTCGGTCAAACCTCAAAGCGTGGACGGGTATCCGTCTGGTAGCCTGGTTTCATTCAGTGTCGGCTCCGATGGCATACTGACCGGCATATATGACAATGGTCAGCAGCAGTCCCTGGGTCTCATTGCCATATCCGGCTTTGAGAATCCGGCAGGTCTGCAGAAGGTCGGTGACAACATGTATATACCGACGACCAACTCCGGTGAATACAAGGCAGTCAAGCCTGGTGCCGGCGGCACAGGTACGCTGAATCCCGGTACACTTGAGATGTCCAATGTTGACCTTTCGAAGGAATTCACGGAGATGATAATCACACAGAGAGGTTTCCAGGCCAACAGCCGTATAATCACGACATCGGATGAAATGCTGCAGGAGCTTGTGAGCCTCAAGAGATGATACTGACATATCTGGTTGACGGGCTGAATGGACAGAGCTGCCGGTAGAGCGGTGAGTGGAACGGATTGGGATGAGATGCAGAAGCGCTCCTTCTGATCAGACGAAAGATATATTTGCAAGTGTCGTGAATAGATCCTTTTGACAGAAGGAGCGCTTCCAAAAAATAACGAAGAAAGGAAGAAAACTTGATAAAATTTTCATAAAAGGTGCATTATTCGCCATTTTAATGAAAAACTATTGAGTTTTCGTGGTAAAAATATTATGATTAAACTGACCAGACTCAACGGCTCGGTTTATGTCCTGAACAGTAGTTTGATAGAGACTGTGGAGGCAACGCCGGACACGATCATAACCACAGTCGATGGAAGGAAATACGTCTGCAAGGAATCTGTCGATGAGGTCATCGAAAAGATAATACAGTTCGAGGGCAGCATACGGTTATATGCAGATATACAAAAGATAGAGGGGGCATAAGATTTGGAGTCCAAAAGTACCTTCTTCATACTCATAGTGATCGTTGCAGTCCTTGCTCTTTCACTTGCCGCTCTGGCAGGGTATCTTTTGATCGTGCAGGGGAATCCCGGCAGCGGGGATGACACCCGGCAGGATGGTACAGGAGATAATGGTGAAAAGATCAAAGAGACACCGAAAGAGGAGGATCTTGTTAAAATCTCTCTTTATGACGGCTCAAAATACTTTACGCTCAAAAAATCCGGTCCTGATGATTCTTCAATAATCCAGGTCAACGTTACATTGAAATGTCATAAAACTCTTAAGAGGGACAAGAAGATTATTGTCGAGGATATGATAAATTCAAGACTGGAAGAGATACAGGAGCTTGTCGTAAGGTTCTTCATGACGCGGACCGTAGATGACATCAAGGATGTTGAGATGCTCGACAGGGCAAAGGATGAGCTTGCCGAACAGATCAACAGTTTGCTGAATGAGGGCGTGGAGAAGCCTGAGGATGTGGTATATAAGGTGATTTTCTCCGAGTGGCTGTTCCAGTAGGACATTCAGCAGTTTATGGTCCGGACGGGAGGTGGTTATATGGGTGACATACTTTCACAAAATGAAATAGATGATCTTTTAAAAGCGCTAAGCTCAGGTGAAATAAACGCGCATGAAATTCAGACCACCACGCAGGAAAGAAAGATCAAGACCCACGATTTCCGAAGAGCCAGTAAATTTGCAAAAGATCACATCAAAACACTTAACATTATATATGACAACTACGCAAGACTCGTGACGAATTTCCTGACAGGTTATCTGAGGACGCTGGTACAGGTGGATGTGGTGTCTGTAGAAGCACTTCCTTACAGTGACTTCAGCAACTCTGTAGCTAATCCTGTCATAATGGCTGTCGTGGATTTTGCTCCGCTTTCAGGCTCCATCATATTCGAGATCGAGCCTCACATAGCATATGCACTGGTAGACAGGATACTTGGGGGAAAAGGGTCTACCATGGAAAGGGTCAGGGAGTTTACAGAAATCGAGCTGGCTATTATAGAAAGAATCACGATACAGATGCTGAATCTTATGCGTGAGCCCTGGGAAAATGTCTTATCCATAAGGCCCAGGCTCGACAAAATCGAAACCAATGCGCAGTTTGCTCAAATAGTCGCACAAAATGAAACAGTAGCCCTGATTACTTTGAGTGCACGCATAGGTGAAGCCGACGGGATGATGAACATCTGTATACCACATATGGTGGTGGAACCCATAGTTTCAAAGCTCAGTACGAGATTTTGGTTTTCCAATGTGGAAAAGGAAGCGACACCTGAGATGAAGAGGGACATTGAAAAGGGAGTACAGAGCACGGCCGTCCCTGTAAAGGCAGTACTGGGCAGAACAAAGATAACAGTCGGGGATTTTCTTGAACTGCAGTCAGGAGATGTCCTGGCGCTTGACAGCGGGGTCAATGAAGAGCTGGAGGTACGTGTAGGTGACCTTCTGAAGTTCTACGCGATCCCCGGCGTCAGGAAGAACAAGGTAGCAGTTAAGATAACCAGGGTAGTGAAGAAGGAGGAAGAGTGATGGGTGATATGTTATCTCAGGCTGAAATAGATGCATTACTGAAAGGCACATCAGCCGATGCACCAAATGGCGATGACGGCCTTGATCCGCAGGAAGTGGATGCTCTTGGTGAGATAGGCAACATCAGCATGGGCACCTCGGCTACAACACTGTTTACACTGCTGGGACAAAAGGTGACTATTACGACCCCGAAGGTAACAGTCTGCACATGGGATGAGATTGCGGCCCAGTATTCCCAGGCACATGTGGGGGTGAGAGTAGAGTATACCAATGGCCTGGTCGGTTCGAATCTGCTGATACTTAAGGAGCACGATGTCAAGGTAATAACCGACCTGATGATGGGCGGCGATGGATCAAATACGGAAGGCAGTCTCACAGAATTACATCTGAGCGCCATCAGTGAGGCAATGAATCAGATGGTGGGTTCTTCTTCCACATCGATGTCTTCGATATTCGATAAAAGAATAGACATCTCACCTCCAAAAGCCTTCATATTCAACGTTGAGAACCTGAGCGAGTCTGAGCAGCTGGACGGTAACGAAAAGGTCGTGAAGGTTGCTTTCAAAATGGTGATAGGTGATCTGGTGGACAGTGAGATAATGCAAATCATACCACTTTCCTTTGCAAAGGAGATGGTTGGGTCGCTGCTTGGCATGGAGACTGACAGTGGCACATACGAGTTGCCGGAAGAGGCTTATACAGAACCGGCCCCTGCTCCGGCAGCCCCTGAAACCATACAGACAGGGTCGGAGATGTCTGGTGCACAGCATCAGGATATGCATCGGTCCTTTAGCCAGCCACAGCCGCAACCGCAACAACAGACATATGGCGCTCCACAGCAAGGATTTGGTTTTGGAGAGCGCGAAAAGAGCCAGTCCAAAGAGCCAGTCAATGTTCAGCCTGCTCAGTTCCAGAGCTTTGAGGAAGACCGTATCATTCTGGACAAACACAACATAAGCCTTATTATGGATGTGCCGCTGCAGGTGACAGTCGAGCTCGGAAGGACACAGAGACTGATAAAAGATATACTTGAATTCAGCCCCGGATCTATCATAGAGCTTGACAAACTGGCAGGTGAGCCGGTAGACATCCTGGTGAACGGGAAGCATATAGCCAAGGGCGAAGTGGTGGTCATAGATGAGAGCTTCGGAGTCAGGATCACTGATATTGCTGACCCCAGCAAGCGCCTGTAGA
>DGEE01000139.1:0-12852 GCA_002385815.1 Hungateiclostridiaceae bacterium UBA3934 | reverse complement strand
ATAAAATTCGACTCACTACACGCATAAGGGGAGAGGATTATGGGAAAAACCATCTTGATTGTTGATGATGCTGCATTTATGAGAATGATGATCAGGGACATATTGACCAAGAACGGATATGAAGTGGTCGGAGAAGCGGAGAATGGAGGACGGGCCATCGAGAAGTACAAGGAATTGTTGCCGGATTTGGTTATCATGGATATAACGATGCCTGAAGTCAATGGCATAGAAGCGGTCAGAGAAATTCGAAAGATTAATCCCGATTCCCAGGTAATCATGTGTTCGGCCATGGGTCAGCAGGCCATGGTTATTGAGTCGATACAGGCAGGGGCAAGAGATTTTATCGTTAAGCCTTTCCAGGCGGAACGAGTGATAGAGGCAGTAAAGAAGGTGTTGGGCTGACGCACACACAAGAGAAACCGGTTAAATCCGGACGAATGATGTAAAGCCGTTTGCAGACCGAGGGATAACGATGGGGGATGTAGATTCAGTACTGAAGATAATATTGATGCTGATAGGATTCGGTGCCATATTGTTCCTCACATATGTCACCACCAGGTACATAGCACGAAAGCAGATCAGGTCTATGAAAAGCAGAAACATCAGCGTAATCGAGACGGTGATGCTTGGGCCGGACAAGAGGCTGCATCTTGTCAGAGCCGGTAAGAGTCATATTCTTATCGCTTCGACATCCAAATCAGTAGAATTTCTTACTGCTGTGGAACTTGACGAAGCTGAAGCGATGGAAAGTTCTGATGGAGAGGAAAACCCGCGTTTTGATTTCAGGTCTGTTTTCGAGAAATACAGCGGCTTATACAGGGCTAAAAACGAGGATAAGATAAATGGGGAAAAATCGACCCTATCTGAGGAAGAACAGGAAGGACCCATTTTCAGGAGAAATCTTGAGAAACTCAGGATTATTTTGAACAAAAGCAAAAATAACGATATCGATAAAGATGGGGATGACGTTACCAATGATAAGGGTGAAAAGAGGTCTTAAAATCGCAGTCGTATTATCTATTATGACTTTTTTCAGTTCGCATGCCTATGCTGAAACCACTTTTCCCTTCAAATTCGGTTTCAGCGTGGAGCCAGCGTCCACTCCCCAGGAGGTCTCATCGAGTATCCAGTTGCTTCTTATTCTGACAGTATTGTCTCTGGCACCTGCCATCATCATAATGATGACTTCTTTTACGAGGATAATCATCGTACTCTCATTTCTCAGAAATGCGCTTGGGACGCAGCAAATGCCGCCTAATCAGGTTCTG
Organism: Hungateiclostridiaceae bacterium UBA3934; assembly: GCA_002385815.1. Lineage (GTDB taxonomy): Bacteria > Bacillota > Clostridia > Acetivibrionales > DTU013 > DTU013. The sequence continues at coordinate 11,584 of DGEE01000139.1, read as the reverse complement.
ATCGGGCTTGCTTTGTTTTTGTCCCTTTTTATAATGTCTCCTGTCATCAGCGATATAAACACACAGGCATACGAGCCCTTCAACAGGGGCGAGATAACTCAGGAGGAGGCGTTTGAAAACACATCCGATGCCATAAAGGGATTTATGCTGAAACAATTCGGTGATAATGAAAAAGAACTGGCTTTTTTTGTGTCTCTGGCAAAAATAGAAACACCGGTGAGAAATCCGATGGATTTGCCTCTGACCGTAATAATTCCTGCCTTTATAATAAATGAGCTGACTATAGCATTTAAGATAGGATTTTTGATTTACATACCCTTTCTTATCATCGATATGGTAGTTTCCAGCACACTAATGTCGATGGGGATGATGATGCTTCCTCCGATAATGATATCGCTGCCGTTCAAGGTACTGTTGTTCATAATGGTGGACGGATGGAATCTGATAACAAGGACATTGGTTTCGTCATTTATAACATAGGCGGGTCATCTGGAGTCAATGAGTATCAGGCTGGAGGTGTACGATGGATCAGGATGCAGTAATAACTATTGCCCAAAACGCATTGCTGACAGTGATATATGTATCGGCTCCTTTGCTGTTGGTCAGCCTTATCGTCGGATTGGCGGTAAGCGTTTTCCAGGCTACAACGCAGATACAGGAGGCGACTTTGTCTTTTATCCCCAAGATACTGTCTGTCATCCTGACGATTGCAGTGCTGGGCTCGTGGATGCTGAGCATGCTTACCGATTATACACTTAATCTGTATGATAGCATACTGCAGTTTATCAGATAAAATACCTGGCTGCAGTCAGATGTGAAGCTGGTCGATCTGTGAGGGGGTTATTGAGTTGCAACTGCCGGCAGGGCTAGTCATTAATGGATTTGAGGTATTCTTGCTGGTTTTTGTCCGCATGACCGGCCTGTTTGTTGTTGCACCGATTTTTGGCAGAAGGAATGTGCCCTCATATTTTAAGATCGGGTTTTCATTTTTCATATCCCTGATCCTCATCAACACAACAGTGCTGCATTCGGTTACTTACAGTGACAGCATACCCGGCTATGTGCTGCTGGTGGTGAAGGAGTTCCTGGTGGGCCTGTCCATGGGTTATGTTGCTTATCTGTCGTATACCGCCATATACATAGCAGGTGAGCTCATAGATATGAAGATAGGGTTTGGAGTTGTCAATGTAATGGATCCGATGAGCAATATCCAGGTACCCATAACTTCAAACCTGTATTTCATCGCCAGTATGCTGATATTCCTTGCTATGGACGGACATCATATGCTGATCAGGGCGCTGTATGACAGTTTTTCATCGCTGCCACTCGGGAGCACTGTTTTCAGTGCAGGTGCCCATGATGTAGTAATGAAGCTTTTCGGAACTGTACTGGCGACAGGCTTTAAAATGGCGGCACCGATTGTCGCAGCAGTTTTGATAGCTGATGTCGCGCTTGGCACCATATCGAGGATGGTGCCTCAGATGAACATTTTTGTGATAGGTATGCCCCTTAAAATCATCGTCGGGCTGATCATAGTGGCACTGACGATACCGATGTTCATAGAGACCATAAAATCAGTCTTTGAGCTGATGGGCTTAAGTGTGGATAATTATTTGAAGGAGTTAAATCCAGGATGATTTACAGGATCGATCTCCAGTTGTTTGCGCGGGGACCCGGGGGTGAGGACAGGACCGAAAAGGCGACCCCCAAAAAAAGGCGCGAGGCAAGAGAAAAGGGTCAGGTGTTCCAAAGCAGGGAAATAAACACGACCATGGTGTTGCTTTTTGCATTTATTTCACTGAGGATCTTTGGAACGAACATTTATAAGCGACTGGCAGAATTTTCTGAAAAGGTATTCACTGAATACCCGATGATCGAAGATCTGTACATGCCTGATATATTGTTGAGAGTTTTTATAGACGGGATCCTGGTGTTTTTTAAGGCTGCCGGTCCCGTTTTGCTGATATGCTTGCTTACAGGACTGATAGTCAGTTACGCACAGGTTGGATTTCTGTTCACGACGGAGACGCTGAAGCCTTCTTTCAGAAGGATCAGCCCTTTAGGCGGCATGAAACGCCTGTTTTCCATGCGCGCAGTTGTTGAGCTGGCAAAAGCCGTGTTGAAAGTTGTCATTATTGCTTTTGTGTCATATTCGTATCTGAATGGTAAGGCACACGCGATAATGTCGCTGATGGATATGGATATATTGGGCATCGCATCTTTTATCGGAATAACTTCTGTCGACCTTGCCATCAGGATATGTGTCGCATTGCTGGTGTTGGGGGCCTTCGATTTCGCATATCAGTGGTGGGAATATGAAAAAAGCCTGAAAATGACCAAACAGGAAGTGAAGGAAGAGTTCAAGCAACAGGAAGGCAATCCTGAAATAAAGTCAAGGATCAGACAGAAGCAACGTCAGTTGTCCATGCGCAGAATGATGCAGGAAGTGCCAAAAGCAGATGTGGTCATAACAAACCCCACCCACTTCGCTTGTGCACTGAAGTACGATGAAAAAATATCACCTGCTCCGGTGCTGCTGGCAAAGGGGCAGGATTACATAGCCTTAAGGATAAAGGAGATAGCGGCTGAAAACGATGTGGAAGTAGTGGAGAACAAGCCGCTGGCAAGAACGATATATGAGACCGTGGAAATAGGCGAAGCCATCCCACCTGAATTGTATCAGGCCGTGGCTGAAGTGCTTGCATTCGTATACAGCCTGAAGGGCAAGACGATGGCAGGCTAGTGCTTCACACAAAAACCGCCGGGATATGATATGCGGCGGCAGCGATGTCAGTAATCAGCGGACATTACGGAAGGAAGGTGCACTGAGTTTTGAGAGCCAGAGATATGTCCGTACCTGTAATAGTAGTAGCTATAGTTCTGGCGTTTATAATACCACTGCCAAGTGGTATCATTGATGTATTGCTGGCAGTCAATATCATGATATCTGTCATAATCCTTCTTAACACCATATACATGAAGGAAGCCCTGCAGATGTCAATTTTTCCATCTTTGCTTGTAATCACAACTTTGTTCAGGCTTGCACTCAATGTCAGTACCACAAGGCTCATACTGGGTAAAGGGGAAGCCGGCGGCGTCATCGAAGGGTTCGGCAGATTCGTGGGTGGAAATGATCTGGTCGTCGGCTTTATAGTATTTATCGTAATTACCCTGGTGAATTTCATCGTCATCACACGCGGTGCGGAAAGAGTCGCAGAGGTTGCTGCCAGATTCACACTGGATGCGATGCCCGGGAAACAAATGGCCATCGACGCCGACCTCAACTCCGGATTGATAAATGAGGCAGAGGCAAAGGAAAGAAGGAAAAAGATCCAGAGAGAAGCAGACTTCTACGGTGCAATGGATGGTGCCAGCAAGTTCGTCAAGAATGATGCCATCATGGGTATCGTCATCACAGTACTGAATATAGTCGGCGGTATAATAATGGGAATGGTATTCAGAGGAAATTCTGTGATGGAAGCTCTCTCCACCTATGCCATACTGACCATAGGTGACGGTCTTGTAAGTCAGATACCGGCCCTCATGATCTCAGCATCCACCAGCTTTATAGTCACAAGGGCTGCTTCCGAGTCCGATATGAGTGCGGATTTCCTGAAGCAGGTATTCAGCAATGCGAGGGTGTTATATATCGCAGCGGCACTGAGTTTAGTGCTTGCTTTTTTCCTTCCTACCATACCGTTCCTGCTGATGGCAGTTATTCTTGCATTTCTTGGTTATACGCTGTCGAAGCAGCAGATTGAAGAGCAAAAACAGCAGGAAGTGGAAATTGAGGAAACTGAAGTCGAGGAGATCCGAAAGCCCGAAAATGTGGTCTCGCTGCTTCAGGTGGATCCGATAGAGCTGGAGTTCGGATACGGTATCATACCGCTGGCAGACGTGAACCAGGGCGGTGACCTGCTGGACAGGGTAGTTATGATAAGAAGACAGTTGGCCATCGAGCTTGGCATGATCGTCCCGATCATAAGACTGCGTGATAATATCCAGCTGGCCCCTAATGAATACCAGATAAAGATAAAGGGAGTCGAAGTGGCAAAAGGCGATTTGATGCTGGACCATTATCTCGCCATGGATCCGGGGCTGGCAGAAGAGGAGATAGAAGGCATAAAAACTACAGAACCTGCCTTCGGGCTGCCTGCCATATGGATAACCGAGGAGCAGAGGGACAGAGCTGAAATGCTTGGATACACTGTTGTGGACTCTCCATCGGTAATAGCGACCCATCTGACGGAGACAATCAAGAAGTATGCACATGAACTCACGGGACGCCAGGAGGTCCAGACATTGCTGGACAATGTAAAGGAGAACTATCCGGTGATAGTGGAGGAACTCATCCCAAAGCTGATGACGGTGGGCGAAATACAAAAGGTTCTGGCCAACCTTCTGAAAGAAGGTGTATCCATAAGGGATATGGTGACTATACTGGAGACCCTGGCAGATTATGCGCCTGTGACCAATGATACCGACATGCTTACTGAGTATGTCCGTCAGAGACTTGGAAGAGCAATTTCAAAGAAATATTTCACAGATCAGAATACCAGCGTCATAACACTTGATCCAAAACTGGAGCAGATGATGCTGGATTCTCTGCAAAAAACTGATACTGGCACATACCTTACTTTGGAGCCTGGTGTCACCAATTCCATACTCGGGAGCCTTTCGAGACAGGTGCAGAAGCTGGTGCAGCTCGGAAAGCAGCCCATAGTCCTGGCTTCGCCTGTGGTGAGGCTGTATTTCAAGCAACTGGCTGACCAGGCGATACCGGGCATCGTAGTGTTGTCCTACAATGAACTGGATCCGGAACTGGAGATACAATCGGCAGGAGTAGTCAGTATTTAGAGGCTTGTGTCGATTTAACACATAAATGGTAAAACACATTGTTTTATGATAAAATATTGAGAGAACATAAGAACAGCAGATAAGTGAGGAGACCATGAAGATTCGCCGCTATGTGGCAAAAAACACGCAGGAAGCTATTCTGAAAGTGAAGATGGATCTTGGCAGCGAAGCACTTATCCTGAACACGAGAAAAGTCAGGAAAAAAGGTCTGCTGGGGCTGTTTTCCAAGCCAATGACAGAAGTGCTGGCAGCTATCGATGAATATAATGTGCATGGACATGACAGCAGGAATTCAGGGCAAGCATCAGTGACAGAATCTGCCTCCAGACAGAGGACCACTCCGGCTGTCCACTCTGCATCAAATCAACCTCCCGTGTCGAATTACGCTGTAAATTCAGACGAAAAGGAGGAAAAAATAACGGATCTGGAGAATAAAATATCAAATATTGAAGATGTCCTCAGTAAGCTATATGCACGGGTGATGAACAGTGAAAAACCCTCTCACGGAGCCGCCGCTGACAAGCTAAGGGATCCGAAAGAGAGTGTAACAGAAGTTTTTTACAATAACCTTGTAAAGAATGAGGTTGAACCTGAAATAGCAAGAAAGCTGGTAAACGCGGCCGCAGCCAGATTGTCTTCATCAGCAGGTGTCAATGATATGGCGGCACAGTTATCGGGCATTATAGCCGGTTTGCTTGGCAAGCCCGATACGATACAGGACAAGAGTAACGGCAAGCCTGTGACAGTCATATTTGTTGGACCGACGGGAGTGGGCAAAACCACAACGCTGGCAAAAATAGCTGCAAATTACCTGTTGAACAGAAAAAAGACAGTTGGTCTGATAACTGCTGATACATACAGGATAGCAGCGGTTGAACAATTGAAGACATATGCTGAGATTTTGGGTATTCCGGTATCGGTGGCATATACACCGGCTGAGATGAAAGAGGCAGTCAGTCTTCACTCGGATAAGGACCTGATACTCATAGACACAGCCGGAAGGAGCCACAAGAATAAGGCGCAGTTTGAAGAACTCAAGGCACTTATAGCTGCTTCCGCTGCTGACGAAGTATACCTGGTCCTCAGCGCCACAACGAGCCAGAGGAATTGCAGGGAGATATTGAACAGTTACAGCTTTTTGAGTGATTACAAGCTGTTATTCACAAAAGCCGACGAGACCCCTGTACTGGGGATCATACTCAATGTCAGATATATGACGGGGAAGAGCCTTTCATATATAACGACCGGACAAAGCGTGCCTGATGATATTGAAACGGCAAACATAGACAAGATCACGAAGAATCTTATGGGGAGCTGCACCAGATGATGGATCAGGCAGAAAAACTCAGGCAGGTAATAGAGGAGCTGAAGCAGAAACAATTGGGCAACAGGATGGCTTTGCCGGCAATAGTACCCAAGCGATCGGCAAGGGTAATCACAGTAACCAGCGGAAAAGGCGGAGTCGGGAAAACGAATATTACCATCAACCTGGCCATAGCACTGAGTGAACAGGGAAACAGAGTAGTGATACTTGATGCAGATTTCGGTCTGGCAAATATAGATGTTTTGTTCGGGATAGTACCCCAGCATACTTTGCTGGATGTTATAAAGAACAGAAAAAACATATTGGAGATATTGACTGATGGCCCCAGCAACACAAGGTTCATATCCGGCGGTTCAGGAGTCGAGGAGTTGCTGAAGCTGGACAGGCATCAGATAGCAAGGTTTATAGAGAACATGGCACTACTTGATAAATTGGCAGATATCATCATCGTAGATACCGGTGCCGGTCTGTCCGATAGTGTAATGAGCTTCATAATGGCTGCGGATGAGGTCCTGTTGGTAACGACACCTGAGCCTACATCGATAACAGATGCATATGCGCTGATAAAGATGGTCTCCAACAGGGACAAGACAAAGAGTATAAGACTTGTGGTCAACAGAGCTGAGACCACCACAGAAGCAAATGATGTACTGAACAAGCTTGTGCTGGTGGCTGACAGGTTTTTAGGTCTCAAGCTGGAGCCGGCAGGGTATATACTGAATGATGAAGCTGTGGCAAGAGCAGTAAAACAGCAGCAGCCGTTTATGCTGATTTATCCTAAGAGCTACGCTGCAAGGAATATCAGGGAGATTTCGGCGAAGCTGGTCAACAAAGAAGACGATGGCAAAACACAGCAAAACTACGGTATCAGAGGATTTCTCAACAGACTTGTCAGCTTCATGAGAACATAATGAGCTGCAGGAGATGTGCATGGAACTGGCTGATATTGGAACAGGTACAAGACTGGAACTTGAGCCGGAGGTTTACACGGACAGTGACACCAGACCTGTCTACGTGAGCAGTTTCGAATGGGTCGAAAGCGATGGTACGGCTGCTATAACCGCTCCTATTTTTGAAGGCAGGATTATGCCGCTGGAAAAGGGTTCAGTATATAATGTTTATTTCCTCAAAAGGCAGGGTAAGTTACTGAGCCTTTACAGTTTCAGGGCTGCAATCAGGGAGAGGCTGGTGATCGACAATCTGCACCTGCTTTTGATAGAGCAGCTCGACAGCATAGAGAAGATACAGAGGCGAAGCTTTTTCAGACTGGATTGTTATCTGGATGTGAAATACAGGGTATTAAGATCTTTAAAGGACAGGAACAACAGCGAAATCCCGTTCAGAAAAACGATCACCAGCGATATGAGTGGTGGCGGGATACGCATTTTGCTCGATGAGAGACTTGAGCCCGGTACATATGTGGAATGTGAACTTTTTGGTGAAAATAACCAGAAGATACGTTTTTTCGGTAAAATAGTCAGATTCGAACGCACAGGGAATGCAGGCCGATACAGATATGCTGCAGGCGTAGCTTATGTCGATATAGATGAAAAAGAAAGAGAAGCAGTAATAAAATACATATTCAGAGAACAACGTAAACTACTCAGAAAGGGGTTGGAATAGAAGATGGCGGAAACAATAGAAGTCCTTGTGATCGATGATTCTGCTTTCATGCGGAAGGTGCTGCAGGATATATTGGACAGCACCCATGACATCAAAGTTGTCGGAACAGCCAAAAATGGGCTGGAGGCTCTTGACATGGCAAGGGAACTCCATCCTGATGTCATAACTTTGGATCTTAATATGCCTTCAATGGATGGGCTGACATGTCTCAGGGAGCTTCAGAATATAACTGATACACCTGTGATAATGCTCAGCAGTTTGACTGTAGATGGAGGAAAAGCTACGATAGAAGCGCTGGAATCAGGTGCCATCGACTTCATAACAAAGCCCTCCAATATATTTGATATATCAGGAGAGCAAAAGAAGGATGAGATAATCAAGAAGATAAGGATGGCTTATGGTTTCAGCAGAAAGAAACAGACTTCCCGTAAAAAGACCGGACAGGCACAGGCGGCTTTGGAACACAGGCACAAGTGCACAGAAATCAAAGCCCTGATTGCCATAGGTACATCGACGGGAGGTCCCAGGGCACTGCAGGAGGTCATACCATATATCCCGGAAGATATACCGGCTGCTGTACTGGTGGTGCAGCATATGCCGCCCGGCTTTACCAGGTCCCTGGCAGAAAGGCTGGATTCGATAAGCGGAATGACAGTCAAGGAAGGCGAAGACGATGAACTTATTCGTCCGGGGCATGTATATATCGCACCTGGCGACTACCACATGGAAGTGCGGAAGGACGATGACGGCAAAATGAAGATAAGACTTACAAAAGATGAACCTGTGAAGGGTCACAGACCTTCAGTGAATGTACTGATGAAATCAATAGCAAGAACCAGGTTTCCAAATGTCATAGGAGTTATCATGACAGGGATGGGAAACGATGGCAAGGATGGTGTGATGAGCATAAAGGAGCATAACAAAGGAGTAGTCATATGCCAGGATGAAATGTCATCTGTCGTTTATGGGATGCCCAAGGCCGTGGTAAACAGCGGGCTGGCGGATGCAGTTGTTCCGTTGAAGGAAATAGCTGGTATGATAGTCAAATATATGGGGGTGGAGCAATAATGGACATGAGTCAATATTTGGAGATTTTTATCGAGGAAAGCAAGGAGCATTTACAAAGCTTGAATCAAAGTCTGTTACAACTTGAAAAAAACCCCGGTGACCGAGCGGTGCTTAACGAGATATTCAGAGTGGCACACACTATCAAGGGTATGGCCGGGACTATGGGCTTCAATAAGATGTCCAAATTGACCCATGATATGGAGAATGTATTACACGCCCTTAGAAATAATGAGATTGAAATCAGCTCAGATCTTGTCGATATCCTTTTCAAATGTCTGGATGTACTGGAGAACTATACGGCGAACATAGTCGAAACGGGCACAGAAGGAGATCAGGACAGTAAGGGATTGTCAGATGTGCTTTCAGATCTGCTGAAGAACAGAAAGCCAGTCAGTGAAAAAGCACCTGAACAGGCTAAAGCCGATGCTTCACCTGTCTCGAAAGGAGCTCCGGGGATCGCTGCTGATCTGCAACTGGATCAGTACGAGACCAATATCATCAACAAGGCGGCAGATTTAGGGAACAGTGCCTACCAGATCACAGTGAAGCTCAATAAGGGCTGTCTCTTGAAATCTGCAAGAGCTTTCATAATATTCAAGACTCTTGAGAGACATTCAGAGATTATAAAATCCGTGCCAAATGTACAGGATATCGAGGATGAAAAATTTGATTTCGAATTTACAGTGATTGTACTAACCAAGGCAGAAGAAGCCACTATCAAAAAAGACCTCATTTCTATTGCAGAAGTCGATGAGGTCATAATAAAACTGATCAAGGAAAAGAACGAGTCAGCATCAGCGACAGCGGCGGATGACCAGCTCCTGCAGGAGCAGATAAATGTACCGGCAGATATCAAGCAGTCGCTTATCTCCAGCCAGGATAAAACGGAAGCCATAGCCAGGAAGACCAAGACAGGCAAGACTGTGAGAGTTGACATAGACAGGCTTGATGTGCTGCTGAACCTGGTGAGTGAGCTCATAATCCAGAAGACGCGCCTTGAAGGGCTTGAGGGTATCGAGAGGACACAGCAGTATGTAGAAGCAATCGAGTACCTTGAGCGAATAACTACGAATCTTCATGATGCAGTAATGAAGGTGAGGATGGTACCTGTCGAAACAGTATTCAACCGCTTCCCGAGAATGATCAGGGACGTGTCCAGAGAACTGGGTAAGGAAGTGGAACTTGAGATGTCAGGTATCGATACGGAACTGGACAGGACTGTCATAGATGAGATCGGCGATCCCCTTATCCACCTTCTCAGGAATTCCTGTGATCATGGGATCGAGCCCAGGGAGCAAAGAAAAAGGCTGGGTAAGCCGGAATCCGGAAAGATCGAGCTTAAAGCTTATCAGGATGGCAACAATGTGGTCATAGAAGTAGGTGACGATGGTCAGGGCATCAATGTGGAAAAGGTCAGGCAAAAGATAATAGAACGCGGCCTGGTGTCACGGGAAATAGCGGCAAACCTGTCAAAGAAAGATGTCATCGATTTCCTGTTCAAGCCGAGTTTCAGTACTGCAGATAAAATAACAGACCTTTCCGGAAGAGGTGTGGGTCTTGACGTAGTAAAAACCAAGATAGAGGCTCTGGGCGGTACTGTAGAAGTGGAAACTGAGCTTGGGAAAGGCAGCAGGTTCTTTATCAGACTGCCTCTTACACTTGCTATCATCCAGGCACTGCTTGTATTGATAGGAGAAGAGAAGTACGCTATCCAGCTCAGTTCTGTACATAAAATAATAAACATAACTCCTGAAGACATAAAAATGGTACAGAAGCAGGAAGTAGTCATGTACAGGGATACAGTGATCCCGGTTGTCAGGCTGAAGGACGCACTTGAAGTGCCGGGAGAGAGTGATGAGGAACAGAAGATCATGACCCTTGTAATCGTAAAGAAAGGTGAACGGCTCACAGGGTTCATGGTTGACAGGATCATCGGACAGCAGGAGATTGTCCAGAAATCTCTGGGCAAGTATCTGTCAGGGACAAAGGTAATCACCAGTGCTACTATACTTGGTGACGGCAATGTTGCCCTGATACTTGATGTAAATTCGCTGGCTTATTAAAGGAAAAGGTGCATTGTTCGGAACAGATTTATTTGAAGGGGGTTCTGATATGGCGGATCAGACGTCGGAAGCAAAAAAATACCTGGTATTCAAGCTCGAAGAAGACGAATTTGGCATAGAAATCGGCAAAATCTCGACTATAATAGAAAAGGACATGGAAATCACCAGAGTGCCAAAACAGCCGGCATTTCTCAAGGGAGTGATCAATCTCAGAGGTGAGATCATACCGGTAATAAGCCTTCGCTTGAAATTCGGACTTTCTGATGATGTGTACAACGAAGATACCAGAATAATCATCCTGAAACTGGATGATCTGTCTATCGGGTTGATAGTGGACTCTGTTGCAGAGGTCGTGGAGCTTGATGATGAGACAACAGAGAGTGTTTCAAATATTGCAGGCGAAAAATCACTTGAATATCTTACAGGGGTAGGAAAAGCAGACGGCAGGATCATAACGCTCCTGGATCTGGAGAAGATCGTGATGTTGGAAGAGTCCGCCACATAGGTGTGGATGTATGGTTTGAACGGGAGAAGGTGTCATGGTTAAGAATATTAATGATCTCAACAGCATTCATATCGATGTATTGAGGGAAATAGGGAACATTGGTGCAGGCAATGCTGCAACGGCATTGGCCAAGTTGCTCAACAG
>DGEE01000141.1:3482-5057 GCA_002385815.1 Hungateiclostridiaceae bacterium UBA3934 | reverse complement strand
CACAATCATAGGAAGTACCACAAGAGCTTCATCTTCCGCATCTTCGCGCTTCCAGTGCAAAATGAACCTTATCGATGCGCTGACAGGCCTGTAACCTTTTTGCTTAATTCTTGCCACATCTTCATTGAACTTTTTAGAAAACCTCAAAACGACCCGGCCATTGCTGTCGAGGCAACATCCGTCACCTACGGTCAGTGTGTCGCCGCTTTGCATCTGTTCGACTATGTTTCGGACGGAATAGAAATAATCGAGCCATACATCCCTGTGCGTAAGCTGTACCGCGAGGTGTGACGGCGGATGGTACATCCTGTCGTCCTCGATATATTCAGTCCCTTCCACCCTGATCCTGTTAAGGCAATAGCCGTTATAGTGGATGACAAGCCGACGCTTTGCCCGCGTCACGGCAACATATAGTTGCCGTACAGCATCATCGGAGTCCATCCTGTACCCATCAAGCATAATAAAAACATTGTCAAACTCCCTGCCTTTTGCCTTATGCATGGTGGAAACAAGGATGGTTTCTCCACGCTCTTCATAGAAATCCTCAAGCCTGGACTCCCTTATGAAGGTTTCAAGGTCGGACCTGTATTTAACCTTGGGATTAGCTTCCTCGAAGTTTCTTATCATGTTCAGACATAACTCAAGGTTTGGATTGACTGCCACACCGAACGGATCCCTTTCGCTATGGCAATTACTGCCCTGAAATCTCTCCTTCAACTTCCGCTTTGCTGCATCCCAAATATACGGACTGATAATGGGTGATGCATCAGACACTTCGTCCGACTCCAGCAAGTTCAGGAAATATCGTACCTCCTGCAAATCACACAGCCGGAAGCTGTCGCTAGACTGTATCAGCTTCGCTGGCATACCTTTATTCACAAGCATCCCGGCGACCTTCTCCGCTTCTTCATTTGTAGCAGTCAGGACACAGGTAGTCCCTGAAAGCTCAGCAGACAATATATCATTAACAAGCGGAACAATTAAATGACTGCAACTGTGCCGGACGATCCTGATTATGCCGTTGTCTTTCTGTGCAGGTATAATAGGAGTCCGCTTCAGCCTGTAAGATATCTTCTCGGCAATTTTGTTGGAAAATTCCACGATATTGGCCTTGCTCCTGTAATTCTCGGCCAGTTCGTACATAACGGCATTTTTATCCGTTATCAGCATCTCCATATATTCGGAGCTGGAGCCTCTAAATGCGAAGATATTCTGATCATCGTCGCCTACAGCTATGACGCGCATATCTTCGTTTTGCTCCATAAGCGCGCAAATCAGTTCATACTCATTCGCGTCCATGTCCTGGGCCTCATCGATTACCAGCACAGTTTTAGCTATCCTGCCGGGTTCCACTTCACCTTGGCGTATTTTTTCTACCGCTTCCAGGACGACATTATCCGAAGCTTCGAGCGTACCAGGCTTTCCAAGCAGATCAAAACAGTACGAATGAAAAGTTTTAATTTCGACATAAGTCGCGGCATTTCCATACAATTCCAGCAGGCGCCTTTTGAAAATTGTTGCGGCAGACCTTGAAAATGTCAGCATCAGGAGTTGCTCATGCTTTACGTCCTCCAT
>DGEE01000141.1:0-3204 GCA_002385815.1 Hungateiclostridiaceae bacterium UBA3934 | reverse complement strand
AGCTTGAAATAATCGTCCACGAACTGGAGGGCTGCCTGGTAGTCCTCCATCATCTTCCTGGCATATTCACCCACGATATGGATCTGCTCGATCCTATTCTGGTAAAACTGCTCCAGCTTTTTATAATCCTCAAGCCTGTACTGCTTCCTGTTGTCCAGTTCTATGCGCTCGAGCATCAGCGCCCTGTAGGATACGAGAAAGCCGCCTTCCAGTTCCAGGGCGCCAATCTTCGACAGGTAAAAGAGTGCATCCTCCACCTCTTCCAGTGTCGCTTTGGTGCTGTAAAGCCTGATTTCTTTTTCGTATTCCTGCTTAAGCTCAACTACTGAGAATTCTACCCGGGTTTCCTCTTTCCCCTCTTCGCTTGCTTCATCTGCATCAACATGCTTACTATATAGATACTCAATGATAAACCGGGCCAGATCATGTCGCTTTTCCAGCTTCTCCCGCAGAACTTCCCAATCTATTATGCCTTGTATCTTTATATGTGTATTTGATCTTGTGTCATAATGCCTCTTTATCCATTTGGTAATTGCCCAGAGGTTGAAAATGGTTTTCAGCGTCTGCACTGTCGATCCTTCGCACCCTTCTGAAAGTGCCTGCTCGTTGAGTTTTTTAATGTTGTATGTTTCAGCTTCATTTTTATATATGCTGAGCAGAAAGTTCTCGATACGTATGAATGCCTTTAGAATCTCCAGCGAATTATTACTGGCCTTTTTCTTCCTGATGAACGCAGTCATATCTTTCGTGTCTGCGAGGATTTTCTCATCCCTCAACAGGTTTATGATCTCTATTACCCTTCCCTTCGGTATGCCAAGGTGATCGGATATATAGTCGACCCTGGATTCGGGCTCGTCTCCGGTAGCCATTCCCCTTCTTTTTGCTGAAATGAGTTTTCTTATGATCCTGATCGCGTGCTCTTTTTGCTTTTCATCAAACCTGTGTGAGGCGTTGATCTTTTTGATAGCCTCCATGGCATTGGGTACCAGTATACTGTCGGCATACACACGTGGCACGTCCTGCCTGCGCTCCAGGAAGCCTGCCTCCTCAAGTGCCGTTATCGCTGTCCTCACTTTCGTTTCGATATCTCTGACATTGTCGTCCCATCCTGCCTGTCGTGCAATTTCAAGTGCAGAACGCGAGACCCTCGTGCGCTGTTTAGTTATATCCTTCACTGCCTTCCAGATCTGACGGATCTCCTTTATGCTAAGCTTCGTCTGGTTGAGAAGTATGAAATGCTTGTTCAAATCCTCATCATTGAACAGCACATAACATTCAGCCTCTATGGATTCGTCACGACCCGCCCTTCCCGCCTCCTGGATGTAATTCTCGAGGGAGTCCGATATCTCATAGTGTATGACCATTCCAACATCCCTTTTGTCCACTCCCATGCCAAATGCAGAAGTAGCCACCATTATGCGCACTTCACCATTCATGAACGCATTCTGGTTTTCAATCTTCTCTCTCCTGTCCATCTGTCCGTGGTAAGGCCTTGCCTCGAAACCGTCCTCAGTCAGCCTTCGTGCCAGTTCATAGGCTTTCCTCGTCCTTGATACGTAAATGATGGTGGGGCAGTCGTTCTCGCTCAGCAAATCCCTGATAGTATTGTATTTTTCCTCATCCGTTTCCCTGGGAAACACTTTGTAATGCAGGTTGGTCCTCGCTGCATCGGAAGTAAACAATTCCATTTCGATGGACAGTTTTTCCCTGAAGTACTCTTTTATGTCCTCAATTACCTTCTGTTTGGCTGTGGCAGTAAAACAGGAGACCGGTATGCCCTCTTCAAGTTTTTTCTTTACCTGGAGGTGTTTGATAAAATCACCTATGTAAAGATAATCCACCCTGAAATCATGTCCCCACGCTGAAAAACAATGGGCTTCGTCTATAACGAAACGAACGATTTTCCTCCCTAGCAACAGGTTCTCAATGGTCCTCGAACGCAGCAACTCAGGTGCAATGTACAAAATATATGCCGATCCGTTTTCAACTCTTTCAATTGCCTTTGCTCGTTCTATGGGATCCTGCATCCCGTTTATCGTGACAGCTTCCGTGATATTAAACTTTTCCAGGTTGTCCACCTGGTCTTTCATGAGTGACTGCAGTGGAGAGATAACCACAGTCAGACCCCTGGTATTGATGCCGCTCATCAGCGCAGGAAGCTGGAATGTAACGGATTTGCCGCCTCCGGTCGGGAAAACCGCCAGGAAGGACTTTTGAGCGATGGCAGCCCTGACGGCCTGTTCCTGCAACGGAACGCCGGCGTATGTCCTGAATGAATCAAACCCAAAAAACTTTTTAAGAGCACTGTGAACATCCAGCGCTTCATTGCAATAGGTACAACCCTTGACACACGGCCTGTTCCTTAGTAAATACATTAGACTGTCAACGGCAGGGTTATTTTTGAGGACCCAGGGAGGTGTAATGGAATAACGGTCACCAGTGTTGATCAGTGCGAGACAATATGCAAGTTCCACCGGGGTGTCCCTGATCATACCAGACAGATTGGCATTTTCGCATATCCTGAGCATGAATCTTGTGCGTATGAGCATTTCAAGTTCTTCTACCTGCTGCGAATAAGCCCTCTCATGCTGAGCAGCTGCATTGTCGGCTTCACAGTCCCTGTCCCCCCGATTGCCGGCTTCTTGGCCCGTATACCCCAAATACCTGAAAAAAGACCTGAACTCCTTCTGATCTTTTAGCAACAGGTAATAGATCCTTTTCAAGGTATCATCGGTCTGTCGGAATGCTTCAACTTCATCATAAAACAGGTCCCTGGCTTTCATTGAATCATTAAGGGGATTGTTGATTTCGTCGGTCTGTAGCTTGTCATCTTTCAAAAGCTTGTGATAAGGCCTGGCCGGGAACATCAGCGGTGAGAGGTAAAGGGTATCTATAACCTCTTTGATGCCCGCTGCCCTGACTGCATCTCCGATATATTTCATGTCATGGTTTATAATATTGTGTCCACAAACATATTTTGAACCTTTAAGGAAATCAATGAGCGCATGGAGAGCACCGGAACGAAACTGTCCCCCGTCTTCTCTGACGCACCCTATATCCAGTACATCTCTTTTTTGAAAACCGATTTCCGTATCAACAAAAGCTATCATCGCCCTGTTTCTTTCCTGCGAATTTTTAATTACAACGTTTATGAATGAGTTCCCGATTTCCCCGTTTGAATCCAGGAAACATCATAAGCCCGTT
>DGEE01000054.1:6716-10597 GCA_002385815.1 Hungateiclostridiaceae bacterium UBA3934 | reverse complement strand
AGATGTGTATAAGAGACAGGTGCTTCTATTTGAGACTCAAGCTCGCCTATCCTTATCTGCTGCCCATCACGCAGCAGCAATAAGCTCGGGTTGGCATCAATGGCCGACTTATACTCCTGCAGCACCTTCTCGGCTGACGGCAGAAGTTCTCCCAGCACCTCAAGCTGTTCTGAAGAGAGTGAGCCCAATCTTTCCGCATCTCTCACAAGCCTTGCAGCCACGGCATCAGCCTGTCCGAGTATCATGTCTTTTAATTCAGTTTCCTTTTGGATAAGAGAATCATACCGTGAAGTGAAGTCAGCCAGCAGGCCCTGATATCCTGCAGGGTCTGATCTTTCGATCCCTTTGACGATATCCGTTTTGCATATCCGGACAAACTGTTCGGCCAGTCCGCTCAGCTTTTCCAGTTCTGCACGTTCACTTTCTTCTGATTGAGAAGCCAGCCTGGTGACAGCCTGCCCGATTTTCTCATACCTGGTCTCAAGATCATCTAACAGTGACACATCTCTTGCTATCACAGCACGGGAAATATTCCTGTACTGCTCATGTACCATACCGCTGATTTCGCGAACGCTGATGATGCGGCTGTTGTTGCTGTCTGCACTTGCAGCTATCCCTGACACCATCATGTTGTAGCCGCCGAATGTAACAGCAAGTGTTGCTATAGAGCATATCAGTATGGTTGCCGCAAATGCAAGGATCAGTTTTGCTCTGATTTTTATCATCCGCTTCATCCCCGTTACTACTGTCTCTGCGTCTCTTTCAAAATTACCATTTTATGGTGTATCACTATACCTTAATAAGGTATATAATTCGCTAAAGCCGGACAAAATCCTCTTTATTTTTTCTCGACAAATGATTTGACATTGGCAGCGATATCAGATATAAATAATTGGGGTGATAATATTTTCCGAAAAAAGAGGAAAATTTGAATCTTTGTAGAATATTATTCAGTGCCTTTTTTTTCGGTCATCACTGTACAAAAGATAAAAATAGATGGTTTTATCATTGTTGCAGGATGGTTCGATATGAAAAAGGGGAAAGCAAAAAGAGCACAAAAAAGATACCTCTCCATAGTTCTGGTCCCGCATTCATCGAGTCGTGTAAAAGTATTGAAATTCAATTCATTTTACGCCAAGATGGTCGCCTTCTTCGTAATACTGATCGCAGTATTTGTGTTTGGCGGCCTTTACATATCCAGGCTGCTAGGGGAAAACGAAGCACTCAGGCAGAACGTCAGCGATCTTTACGGCACCACTGCCGAACAGAGCATGCTCCTGCGTAAAAAAACAGAAGAGATAGAATCGCTGAAAAACGAGAGTGCAGCATTCAGAGAAGTCGTGAATGACAAGATAGAAGAGTTCACCGAGAAGTTCAACCAGCTGACAGATGAGTACCTGGAAGAGAGAAGCATTAAGATCAGCCGTTCCGGAGAAAGGACAGAGACCGCATTCACCTCCGACATGCGGCAGCTCAAGGATTCCCTTGACAGCCTGACCTTGCTGTACAGCAGATCCGGGATACCGGAGGCAGATATAGAGGCTGCTGAAGAAAAAATAAATGCATTCATGGAGGTCATCCCTACATTGTGGCCGGTCCAGGGCAGGATCACTGACGAGTTCGGCTACCGGAGGGATCCCTTCACCAGGAAGAGGACTTTCCATAAGGGGCTGGATATAGCTGCTGATACTGGTACGTCCATAAAGGCAGCGGCAGGCGGAAAGGTGACCTATGCCGAATACACATATGCAACAGGCCGGACAGTCAGGATCGACCACGGCAACGGCTTCGTCACAGTATATGGTCACTGCTCAAAAATCCTGGTCGAACCGGGCCAGGAGGTCAAAAAGGGCGAAGTGATAGCAAAAGTAGGGAATACAGGCCGCAGTACAGGGCCTCACCTTCACTTTGAAATCCAGTTGTACGGAACAGCTATCGATCCTCTGGAATATCTGGAGAAAAAATAAATGCGGCACAGGAAAACGGCTTCATGGATATTTGCAGCGGCAGCTGACATCGATAGGATCAGCAGAAGATCGATTTAGAAAATCTCAGGAGGTAAGCTATGAGAAAGAGAAGTGCGGGATTCCGTGAAGGAGTAGACACACTCGTAGGCAGCAACGCGGTATTCAAGGGAAGCATCGAGTCTGAGGGCACTGTGAGAGTAGACGGAAAAGTGATCGGCGACATCAAGGTCACCGGTGATGCATATATAGGAAACGGCGCTACTGTTGAAGGAAATGTGGAAGCAGGAAATGTCCATCTTGCCGGGACTGTAAAAGGAAATATCCTGGCCAGGGGGCTGTTGAAGATACTTTCCACCGCAAAGTTGTACGGAGATATCAAGGTCAACAGCTTTGTCGCGGATGAGGGCGCATTGTTCCAGGGCAAATGCGAGATGCTTGAGGATGCGCAGGAGGAAAAGGCTCCGGAAAAACCCAGGAGGAGCTATAAAAAGAGCAGTGTATTGGAGGACATCTACGAGGAAAGCAATTAGGACCCGTACCAGATGTCCAGTATCGTCGAAGCGGCTGTTGGGTGAATACGGACTAGTTGCCGAATGTATTCATACAATTTTCAGATAAAGCCAAATCACTGTCTTGAGACATCAGATTGCCTGACGGATGAATTCGGAATGGCTTTCAGGATATATCATATCGGCTTTGGAATGGATACAGATGACTGTCAGATCAATTCGAAACAGTTGTCGGGTGAATTCTGAGAAGCATCATGGCAGCATCGGTACAGATGCGGATGACGTGCACAGCCGGGTATGTATCTGACGTATAAGGCAGTCAAGGTAACAGACTGGCAAGTATATCCATACGGATAAACAACAGAAGAGTGCACATTATGAGCAATGTGATCAAAAGGCGGAGCAGCAGACGGATACTGTTGATGTTCCGTCTTTTTACATACCACCATCTGCGGTACAGGTTGGTGTTCCTGAGCATGCCGACCCTCCTGCTGCATCAGTCTGATCAGATCACTGGAATGCAGCTTTCTTTACGTTCATAATATGCTGCAGGGACTTTTTTGGTTACACTCCTGATATTTTAATTTCCCATTCCGGACCGGCGTTTCGTGTTCATTTTTTGAAAATGACGACATCCTGTAAACCCACTTCGCCTGAAAACCGCTTCAAATGACAAAAACCTGCTATGTGCACATCCGCTGCCCGGTCAATGTTTCTGTGCCATGTCCGGCACATGGTTTCCCTGCTTTCGCCCTGCATATGTTGCCTGTGTATGTCGGGCCGATTATTTCCGGGCTTTGCTCAGTCCGTAATTTCCGGCCTATGCTCAGCCAATGTTTTCATACGCTATGCCCTGCCCATGTTTTTCAATATCTCCATCGACATATACCGTTTGAGGGTGGTTTCCGTCTGTACATAAAGATCTTCCAGGAACAATCCGTACAACTCGCTGTCTTCTATCAGATATTTGCTCTGGAGTATGCGGTCCAGCAAATTGCTTATCTTTCTCTGGATCTCTCTGTCTTCGAGAGCCTTGAGATTCCTGTCCTTTGCGATGACAAGCCTCAGCAGCGAAGGGATCCTGAGTGCAGGTGTCTCACTTTCCTGATCGAGACCCAGCAGAGAGTCGATATCCAAGTCAAGTTCCTGTGCGATTTTGAGCATTACTTCAAGACTGGGATTGGTTTTTTTGCCGTTTTCAAGCTGTGAAAGATATCCCGGCGATATGTCGACCTGCCTGGCAAAATCCACAAGCGATATGTTGTATTCCTCCCGTTTGGCCCTTATAAGTTCCCCTACCTTGATCTGCAAGACCCACGACCCCCTTCGCTTATAATCCATCCTTATTTTATATAATCGGAATCGACAATACAAGGTGCCGGATACAGTTGCCTCACAATATACC
>DGEE01000054.1:0-6469 GCA_002385815.1 Hungateiclostridiaceae bacterium UBA3934 | reverse complement strand
GTCCCGCACTGCTCATTGCACTTATTCCTGGATACCGTCGTCCCGCACTGCACATTGCACCTGTTCCGGGATACAGTTGCCCCGCACTGCTCATTACACTTATTCCGGGATACCGGTTTCCCGAGCTGTCCTCTGACATTTATTTCCATAATACTGTATGATAAACAGGCACCTGAGCACCGAGCGCGGTGTCATTTTTATCGGTTTTACAGTCAAATGCCAAATGTGCTATAATGTATTAGCATTTTTGTTGTGGAACTGTCAGTACAATAAAGCAGTCTAAACATCTTGTACAGTATGTATCAACTGTTTGTTTCTGACAAGGAGGAGAAGATGAAGTTCGGAAAAAAATCTGCTTCAAAAGGAACTGCAAAGAAGCGAAGCAAACCTGAAAAACAGAAAAAACAGAGAAAATCTTTATTTATAAAAAAGTTCGCATTGACGTTGATA
This sequence comes from Hungateiclostridiaceae bacterium UBA3934, assembly GCA_002385815.1. Lineage (GTDB taxonomy): Bacteria > Bacillota > Clostridia > Acetivibrionales > DTU013 > DTU013. The sequence goes on along the minus strand of DGEE01000054.1, from coordinate 6,019 downwards.
GCCTGCATCCTCATTTTCGTCATTTCGATAGGGTGCGCGCTGACCGGACTGGTAGGCGGTGCTGTCTATGCATATATAGAAACTGCAGAGCCTATCACTGATGAGCAGCTGATTGCCAAGGCTTCCAACAGGACAACTCTGATCTATGACTCAAAAGGCAATATAATCCAGAAGCTCACCGGCAGAGACAATATGGACAGCGAACCCGTCACCGATAAGGAAGTACCCCAGTATCTCAAGGATGCCATTATTTCCATTGAAGACGAGCGCTTCGAACAGCATCCGGGTGTTGATATCCAGGGTGTCATAAACGCAGGCCTGGGGTTCGTCAAAAGCATACTCACCGGAAGCAGTGAAGCTACACGCGGCGGCAGCACCATTACTCAACAGGTCGTGAAGAACATAACAGGCGATACGACGCGTTCCATCAAGAGAAAAGTCCAGGAAGGCTATGCTGCGATACTTCTTGAGCAAAAACTGGAGAAATGGCAGATACTCGAGTTGTATATGAACCTTGGATACTGGGGAAACAGCTGCACCGGAGTCCAGTCAGCGTCCAAGAAATATTTTGGCAAGCCTGTCAGTGAGCTTTCATTGGCTCAATGCGCGCTGCTGGCCGGGATAACGAAAAATCCTGCCAAATACAATCCCTTTACTGAAAAAGGCCGTGAGTACGCCAAGGAGCGTCAGGAAGTCATACTCGGTAAAATGCTTGAACTTGGAAAAATAACGAAGGAACAATATGACCAGGCTATCAAGGAGGATCTGAAGTACGCTCCCAAGTCCAAATCACAAAAGGTATCCAGTGTGCAGAGCTATTTCGTCGACCAGGTCATCGTGGATGTCCGCAAGGCTCTGATGGAAGAGATGAACATATCGGCGACCATGGCAAATTATATGATATACGGCGGCGGACTCGAGATTTATACCACGATGGATCCCAAGATCCAGGCAGACATGGACTCGGTATTCATGGACGAGACATATTTCCCCCTGGTGAATGAAACGGCCAGGAGACAACTGGAGCATCCGCAGGGGGCCATGGCCATAATCGATGTCCAGAACGGCCATGTCAAAGCGCTGTATGGTGGTTATGGCAAGAAAGAAGCCAGCAACACACTCAACAGGGCCTCCTCATCGCTCATGAAGAGACAGCCCGGATCCACCGTCAAGCCCATAGTGGCCTACGGCCCCGCTATAGATATGAAGCTTATTACAGCCGCGACCGTCATCGATGACAAAGCTGTTTATATGCTGACAGGAAAGGATTCCGAAAGAGCCTATCCGACCAACTACAACAACAGGTATGACGGCCTGACTACTGTACGCAACGCCATAAAAAACTCTGTCAACGTAGTCGCCGCAGTAGTGTGGAGAGACTTCCTGGGTGCGGATAATTCCATAGAATATCTCAAGAAATCAGGTATCGACAGAGAAAAGGAAAAGTATATCTCGCTGGTTCTGGGCGGTTGGGAGCAGGGCATCAATCCGCTTCAACTGGCGGCCTCCTATGTGCCCTTTGCACATGAGGGTCTGTATTATGAGCCCACAACCTTTACAATGGTAAAGGACAGCAACGGAAAGGTGCTTCTCGACAGGACAAATGTAAAAGTAAATATCGTATACAGCGAGCAGACAGCCTTCATCATGACAGATCTGCTGCAGGAAGTGACCAGGGGCCGGACATCACCGTACCCATACTCAGGTACAGCAGCATCGAATATCAATGAAGAAGTAATAGGCATGCCGGTCGCTGTAAAAACTGGTACAACCCAAAGCAATATCGACAAATGGCTGGTGGGCTATACCCCCTACTATGCCGCTGCTGTATGGTATGGCTATGACAACTCAGGCGGCGAGCCAATACCGGTCAAGACTGAAGAAATGTGGCAAGCCCACAAGATATGGGCAGCCGTCATGAAAAAAGTGCATGAAGATCTGCCGTGGAAGGATTTCAACGAGATGCCTGATGACATCGTAAAAAAACAAATCTGTATCTACTCCGGGAAAGTGGCAACAGAGCTGTGCAAACGTGACCCAAGAGGCAATGCCACAATAACGGAATATTTCATAAAAGGTACAGAGCCTCGTGATGATGATGTCTGTACAGTACATGTGGAAGCGCAGGTCTGTACTGAAAGCCATGACACCATGCAGCGCAACCTGCTGGCGGGACCCTACTGCCCGGCAGACAAAGTCGAAACGAAGGTATTCATTCAGCGCGAAATTCCCTATTTGCCTGAAAAACCCAACGAAAAGGCTCCGAGGGATGTCGTGTATGAACTGCCCGCGGGTGAATACTGTACGGTACATGGTGCGCCTCCGATACCAACGGACGATGATCCGTTCAATGATATCTTCGACTGGCTCTGGCCATCCGATGGCCACGGCAATGATCCGGTCACAGGCGGCGGGCAACATCATGATTTGCAGGACGGAAGTTCATGGTATGAGGAAGTCCCCGGTGGCAGTGCCAGCGACATTACCCGGGAAAATGCCGGTTATGACTGGCCTGAGAACGAACCGCTGGAATAGCACCCTTAATTATTACAAAGAAACTTCAATAGTTCCATTGAATGGCTGAAAGCGAACCTGTATCATATTGCCAGGAGGGATGTGACCATGAGCACAAAAGATGCGGCCATGCTGGATGTCGATCTCGACCAGTTCTGGAAGGACGATGAGCTGGCACACAAGGACAACTGCTTCAGTCCGGATGCACCACAGGTAGCCCTGGGCATCAGGATGAGCGAGGAATGTGTATTTGCAGAGCTTGGAGAAGAGGGCAATCCATGGGGTCATACACCACGTGAAAGAAGGCTCGAGCTCAACAAGCGGTATAATGACAAGGCTGAAAGGATCGTGGGACGCAGACTGCTCCCTGAAACCCTTCCGGAACCGGATGCGGAATTCCCGTATGTCAAAAGGATCGGCGAAGTCTTTGAAGGAAAATATATACACAACGGCATTTCTGAATGGCTTGAAGGCACTGTCAATACGCCATCCGAGTTGGAAAAGCTGCTTGACAGAGTAGAGAAGCTGGATCTGCGTGAGTTCATCCTGCCTCCTGACTGGGAAAGCGAGAAGAAGCGCATCTATGAAACATATGGGATAAAGCCGCCGCTGATGAGACATGTGCGAGGCCCTGTCACGCTGGCCACATCTATCTATGGCGCTGAAAATCTCATATTCCTTATCATAGATGAGCCTGACCTGGCAAAAAGATTCTCAGATGTTATACTCAAAGTCATTACAGAGATGGCAGCGATAATGGATGAAGAAGCGGGATATGATGAAACGAACCGCCCGGGTGGATTCAGCTTCGCAGATGACAACTGCTGCCTTCTGACACCTGAGATGTATGAACTGTTCGGATATCCGATACTCAAGGCCGTGTTCGACCGGTGGTGTCCAGATCCGGATGATTACCGCTATCAGCATTCCGATTCTGATATGGCACATCTCCTTCCGATACTGGGCAGGCTGAACCTTACTGGATGCAATTTCGGTCCCAATGTGCTCGTGGACGAGATACGCAAATACATGCCGCGGACAAGGATAGACGGCTGCCTGGCCCCATTCACATTCATGAACAATGACATCGAAGCTATCATAAAGGAAGTCAGGCGCGACTGCGAGATGGCCAGAGAAACCAGGGGGCTCAATCTCTCAACTGCCGGTTCCATCAACAACGGAAGCCTGCTGACAAGCATGCGTGCCGTTATGTATGCCATACAGAATTACGGCAGGTACTGAGATCCAAACAGACAAAAGCATCTGCATCACCGGCTGTGTGACCTTTGATATCAGGTCTTTGATGATATATTTTAACTATAACTGTAATCACTCTGCTGAGTACATCTGCTCGGGAAAGGGTTAGCATGACAAATATACATAACTGTGATAAAAGTGGCTACAAAGCCTGGCTGGTATACAATCAGGCCACATGGACAAAACCGAATCCAAACACCGTGTTATTCGACAGCATCTGTGCCGACCCGGTACAAAAGGAGCTTGAAGTCGCTGTCGAGGAACTGAAAGAAGCATTGACAGCCATATCCGGAAAGATACCGGAACTGGTTTCAAAACCGACATCTGGCAACACAGTGCTTATCCATCTGATCCCGCAGAGAAAAACACTGAAAACCGCCGATACCGGAAACGGATCAGAGTCGGATGGATACATTTCTGACAGTGAAGCCTGCAGGCTGGACAACGAGGGTTTCATCATAAAAAGCTGTCAGACCGGAGGTGCCAACTGCACTGTTATCGCAGCCAAAACAGGCGCCGGTGCTCTGTACGGCGTATTCGCACTCATAAGGCATATCCTTTGCGGAACTTTCGATAAAAATGCTTATATAGTGCAAAATCCGGCCATCAAACTCCGCATGCTCAATCAGTGGGACAATATGGACGGCAGCATCGAAAGAGGCTATGCCGGCAATTCTATTTTTTACAGAAACGGACAAATCACCACAGATCTGAGAAGAGTCAGGGACTATGCCCGTCTGATGGCATCCGTCGGTCTGAACAGTATCGTTTTGAACAATGTCAACGTGCATGGACCGGAAACAAGGCTGATAACGAAGGAGCAACTTCCCAAAGTAGCAAGACTGGCGGACATTTTCCGCGAATATGGTATAAAGATCTACCTGAGCATCAATTATTCCAGCCCCATCGAACTGGGCGGTCTTGACACTGCTGATCCGCTGGACAGCAGAGTACGGTCATGGTGGAGTGAAAAGGCTTCTGAGATATACGAATACATACCCGATTTTGGCGGTTTTCTCGTCAAAGCCGATTCTGAGTTCCGCCCGGGGCCTTTCACGTACGGAAGGAATCATGCAGAAGGTGCAAATATGCTGGCTGCTGCCCTCAAGCCATACGGCGGTCTGGTGATCTGGCGCTGTTTCGTATACAACTGCAGACAGGACTGGCGCGACAGAGTCACTGACAGGGCAAATTCCGCTTATGATAATTTCATGCCTCTCGACGGCAGTTTTGATGATAATGTGATCCTTCAGATAAAAAACGGCCCTATGGACTTTCAGGTCAGGGAACCCGTGTCCCCACTCATAGGCGGGCTTAAAAAATCGAATTATATGCTTGAACTGCAGGTAACCCAGGAGTACACAGGACAACAGCGACATCTGTGTTATCTGGCACCGATGTGGAAAGATGTGCTGGACTTTGACACTTACAGCCGTGGCAAGGGCAGCACTGTGGCACGATTACTGTCAGAGCCGGAGGACGGCTTGATATCAGGTATAGCAGCGGTGTCCAATATCGGTGATGACATGAACTGGACAGGACATGACCTGGCCCAGGCCAATCTCTACTGCTATGGCAGGCTGGCATGGGATCCGTGGCTCACCTCCGAAGAAATAGCAAGGGAGTGGACAATGCAGACCTTCGGCAGGGATCCTGTGGTCACGGATACGATAACAGGCATGCTGCTTGACTCTTATCATATATACGAGAGCTATACGACGCCCCTGGGTATCGGCTGGATGGTCAATCCCGGTCACCATTACGGGCCGAATGTGGACGGCTATGAATACTCAGCATGGGGCACATATCACAGAGCCGACCATAAAGGAATCGGTGTCGACAGGTCAGTCGCCACCGGTACGGGATTTGCAGGAAAGTATTTCCCTCCGAATTCTTCGATATACGAAAGTATTGAAACATGCCCTGAAGAGCTGCTGCTCTTCTTCCACAGGGTCGAGTACGATTACAGGCTCAAATCCGGCGTTACGCTGATCCAGTACATATACGACTCTCATTTCGAGGGGGCTGCCAGGGCCGCCGAACTTGTTGACAGGTGGAAAAGCCTCGAAGGCCGCATCGGATCCGATTGCTTCGGCAGGGTGCTTGCCAGGCTTGAAGAACAGGCTGCACATGCCTGTGAATGGCGCGACGTGATCAACTCATATTTTTACAGGAAAAGCGGCATCCCTGACGAAAAATCCCGTCCGATTTATTGATGAGCCGTAGCAATGCAGCTTATGATCTATCC
>DGEE01000073.1 GCA_002385815.1 Hungateiclostridiaceae bacterium UBA3934 | reverse complement strand
TTCTCCGGAAAGAGGGACGGTTCTTCAGAAAGAGGGACAGTTCTCCAGAAGGCGGGACGGTTTTCCGGAAAGAGGGACGGTTCTCCGGAAAGAGGGACGGTTCTCCGAAAAGAGGAGAAGGCTCTCATATGCCGAAATTGACGAGCGATCCCGTGCAGAAAAAAACAGCGGGCGCTCGTTGCTCCTGAAAAGTGGAGAACCGTCCCCCTGTCCCGGTCGGGCTCCAAAGTTGATGCGCAGATCCCGGATCATAAAGGCGCTGCTCAGGGCGGCGGTGCCCGTATCGGCCAACAGGCTGGTCATATCTTCACTGGCAGCAGCTGAATATATCCTGATCCCGGTAATGCTCGCAGCGGGCGGTCTGGACGAAAAAAGCAGCATGCAGGTATTCGGACGACTCACAGGCATGGCTCTCCCGCTGGTCATGTTTCCTTCCATTGTGACAAATTCCATAGCAACCACTCTTGTGCCTGCATTATCTGAATCTGCCGCACTCAAGAGATACAGGGCACTGAACCGGCAGATTTCGAAGTCTATACAAATCACATTCATCCTGGGCATTATTTTTTCATCATTGTTCATATGCTTTTCAGAAGAGATAGGCTCTTTGATATATAGAAATGAAAATATTGGTGAACTGCTCTTCATGCTGTCATTCAGCTGCATTTTCATATATCTGCAGCAGACACTGACGGGAGTGCTCAACGGGCTTGGCAGACAGGCCATTCTGCTGAGGAATACTGTAACAGGCTCCGTCCTGAGGATAGCTGTCATATGCATCCTAATGCCCATGTTCGGTATCAAGATGTATATCATAGGACTGACTGCAAGCCTTATGCTTACGGAATGTCTGAACCTCATAGAAATAAACAAAATTACCGGACTGGTCATCGACCTGCGGGAATGGCTTGTGAAACCAGGCCTGGCGGGTATCCTTGCAATTTTCGCGGGAAGATATATCCACTACTTTTTCAGCATGTTCTCATTTGACGAAAGAATCGCTACAATGCTTGCCATGGCTGTGAATACGATGTTCGCCGGGGTACTGATGATGATCACCGGCGTACTTGAGATAAGAGAATTGATGAGTATGGCTGGTCTTGATCTGAAAACGAAAATCAGTAAAAAATGAAGAACGAGTGAGATATCTGCAGATAATTAAAAACATGCAGGGTTTTCCAAACGATTTGGTCAAAGATAGTCAAAATCAAACTTGCATTTCAAGCGGAAATGAATTAAAATAAAGTCGAAGGTCAAAGATAGTCAAAGACAATAAAGTAAAAACAAACAACCTGGCAGCATTTATGTAAACGGTGCATAAATTGGACTATCGGAATAATTTTATTGGACTGAAAGAAAAAATATTATTCGGAGGTGGTTATATGTTTGGACTGGTACCATTCAACAGGAGAAACAGCTTATCGCCGAGGAAAGGTCCTTTTGATCTGGACAGTTTCTTTGATAACTTCCTCAATGACTCATTTGCCGGATTCTTCACTGCTGCACACCCGATCAGGGCTGACATCAAAGAGAACGACAAAGAATATGTCATCGAGGCAGACATCCCGGGTGCGAAGAAGGAAGATATCAGGCTTGAACTGGCAGACGGGATTCTTACCCTCGGTGTGGAGCACAATGAGCAAATCGATGAGGAAAGAGAGAACTATATCCGCAAGGAGAGAAGGTACGGCTCGTATTGCAGGAGCTTCAGGGTCGATGGGGTCAGCGAAGATAAGGTGACCGCAAAATATGAAAACGGCGTACTCACTGTAAGACTCCCCAAGACCGAGGAAGCGAAACCGAAGTCACACAGGATCGACATCAACTGATTGGAGACCTGATCCATTTCATCTCATGAAAATAAGTATGAATGTGCATAGTCATCAGAAGCCGGTATATGTCATCCCCCCGTATACCGGCTGTTTTTATGCCTGCACATGCCATCCCGCGGCTGCAGCCCTTTTTTCGCAGCAGGCAAACTTTCAAATCTAAGCAGCATTACCGTCTGCGCCGCCTTTGTCCTCATTTTTGCCTGTTATTCTGACGACTGCCAGTATTATGGCGATGTTTATCCAGAAAAGGAACATAATCCGCGTAAAGAACCAGACATGATCGGCGAAGCCCATGGCCAGAAGGCCCGCTATGCCTGCCAGCGAAGCGAAGAGCATATTGTTTGCGGCAGGATCCCTTTTTTTCACCATAGCTTCGAATGCATTACGCACCATCCTGAATATCAGAAGCAGGAAAGTCAGGATCGCGGCAATTCCCGCCTCAAGCCAGAGCTGCAGGTACAGGATGTGAGTATGCGCGGCCTTGGTGAGCCCGAAGATCTTGTATCTTTCAAATATGGCAGAAACCACGCCGGGGCCAAGCCCTACGCCAGTCAGCCAATAATCCTTCAGCATCGGTATTGCTGAGGTGAGTATCTTTCCTCTGTAGTCCGTAGACTTGTCACCACTGAATATGGTAAGGATCCTGTTATATATTGGGGCCGGAAGAAACTGAAGGGCTATAAAACCCAGAATTATCATCACCGGTATGAATTTTATATCCCAGAAGAAAACGAACACTACGACGGCGCCTGCCAGAGCTACCCACGCGCCCCTGGAGCCTGTCTTGAACAGTATGAGGATCACAGGTGCCAGCATTGCCAGCCATGCCGCTTTTTTCAGCCACGACTTTTCATTCAGTATTATCGCCCCGAAAAACGGAATAGTGAGAACAAGCATTTCCCCGTACACATTGGGATTGCCCATAGTGGAGCTGACTCTGCCGCCAAGATCGGGATTCAGAGTCAGGTCGGTAGTTGACGGATCGACGGCTACACCGACGACTTTCCACTGATATATACCATAAAGTGCAGTAATGAATGTCCCTATAGCAATGAACTTTATGAGCAGTGCCAGCTTGTCGGCTGAATCGATGGTGCTGACGATCACCATGATGAATACGAATGCAATGATATAATGTACCAGGTATTTCAGGCTCTCCCGCGGGAAGAGCGATGTCGAGGCAGCCACTGCCAGGCTCACAAAAAACAGCAGTATCGAATAGTCGATGGCCGGCGTCTCCACAGCACTTTCCCTGTTTGTCATCAGCCTGATGAAGAAAAGCGCTGTCAGTCCTGCCGCAAGCATGGCACCGTATTCATTGCGCCAGATATGGTACGGAACTGCCATGATAACGATCAGGATCAGCCCGATGATCAAATGCATATTGTCAGTCAGATATTTCAGCAGTCTGAAAGCGAGACTGTGTTCAAATACGTTTTCCCACTTGTTGTAGGCGGATTTCAGCAGCTTTCCCGGGAAATTGACGATGAGATGTATGATTCGAAGGACAGAGCTTTCAGCCCAGCTTTGCTGAGATTTGTCGGGACCTCTGAAATATGAGAGGATGAGGCTGCTTTCGATTGTGTTCTTAACAAAACCCTTCATTGTAATCATCCTTAATCAGCGGCTTTTTCTATGCTGGATATCCTTCCGTCCTTGAGATAGCTGTTGCCTGCATAGAGCGAGATGGTCTGTCCCACATAGTACACTGATTTGTCTATGGAAACTCCGTTTTCGTTGATGGTACCGAGAGCTTCCATGGTCAGGGTCAGCGAGGAGTAGCCTTCTCTCGGAGAGGCCACGAATTCACCGGAATCCTTGTTTGCCCAGAAAACGGATTCGCCCCGTTCGATCGCTATAACCTTCCCGAAATTGGAGTTTTGTATCTGCTCCCTTACCTGGTCACCTGTATCGATTGCATCTATGGTGCAGTCAGGTGTGTTTTCCATGTAAAAGGTGATTATGATTTTATCTTTGGCAGCTGCAGGTGCGCCCACCTTAGCCTTTGCGAATTTGCCGGACACCCCGATGATGCCGACCGCCACTATCGCAATGACCGCTATCACTATCCAAAAGGATCTTTTCCTGAACATCGTATCCATCCCACCTTATCAGTTTATTTGCTCCGCACTGTCTATCCTTGCGTAGAAAGCAGATGTGCCGACCCTGATCACAAGAAACTGGCCGACATAGTATTTTGCGCCTCCGATCGTAATCCCTGAGGGACCTGCTTTCCCCGGTGTTTCCATTACCAGTTTGACGGAAACGAATCCGTCTTTCTTTGTCCTGACCTGTTTGCCCTCCTGATCGGCTCCCCAGTTGATGGAGTCGCTGATCTCGATATCTACCAGTTCACCAAAGCTGATGTTCTGGAAGGATTCCGTAACAGGATCACCTGGCTTGACATTTGAAGCTGTAAATGTATTAACTTCTTCCTGAAACATGGTCAGCAGTATTTTTTCTTCCGGAGCTGCGGTTTTTTCAGGCGAGAACACTCCCGCCCTGAACAGGATGAACAGAGCCGCGGCCAGTATTATCACAAGGAAGAAAAGGTCTATGATATTTATTCTGCCGAACAGTTTCCCGTTTTTATCTATCATCCTTTGCTCCTTTCCTGCTCAGTTCATAAAGATTATATGTTTCGGCAACGGTTTTATCAAGGCTGAATCTCTCTTTGACGATCCTCATTCCATTATCCGAATATTTTCTTCTGAGCTGGCTGTCATTAATCAGCATAGCAAGGCCTGCCGCATAACCCTGCACATCCCCGTAATCCACGAGGATACCTGTCTGTTCGCGTTCATTTACGATCTCGGATGTGCCGCCGCTGTCAGTGGTTATGACCGGCAACCCCGATGCCATCGCTTCGAGTATGGCTATACCGAGGGCTTCATTCTCCGAATGTGCTATAAATATATCGGAATCCCTGAGCATCTCTTTGACGTTGTCCACATACCCCGGGAGGAATACATCATCCTGAAGTCCGTTGGCTTTTATCTTTTCTTTGATAGCTTCCTCCAGCGGTCCTACGCCTGCAAGTGCGAACTTGTACTTTTTGCCTGTGAGGCCAAGGGCACTGCTGTTTTTCTTCATGTAGCCGATAACGTCGATGATGAAATCATGGCCTTTTTCCGGTGAAAACCTTGATACGGAAGTTATCAGCATATCTTCATCAGCGATACCCATATCCTTTCTGAAATTGGCTGGAGATGAACAATTCCATTCATCGGGATCTACCCCGTTGTATATCATAGATATCTTTTTTTCGCTGATGCCTTCTCTGATGAGCCTGTCCCTTACATGTCCGCTGACGGCAATGATTCGGCTGTTGAATAGAGTGAAGACCCGGTTGAGCAGCACGACTTTTCTGCTATTCTCAAACAGCATATGCCTCGTGTTTATTATGGTGACCCTGTTTCCCGCTATTTTTGACAATATGCTTATGTAGTTCTCTCTGAGGAAATGAGTATGGATGACATTTATCGAAAGCTGTCTGCAAAGTTTCTTTAGCTGCCGGGCTGCCTTCATGTCGACAGGGCTGTTCATCCGCAGCGGTATCATTTTTATCCCGAGTTCTTCAAACATGCTTCGCCCCGGGCCGTCATCGGAATATGCTATATAGAACTCACATAATTTGCCGTGGAGCTTTTTAGCCAGTGAATAGATGTATTTTTCCGATCCTCCGCTGCCGAGGTAATTCAGTAAATGCAAGATCTTAAGCATATTTACACCGTCCAGCCCGAGGACGTCTTATCCTCTGTATTAACTGCATAATATTCTACCATATACAGACTCATGAGTCGAGAGATTCGTTCAGGCCGCGGCCAGTAATCATGGACCGGGATCCCGGGAAATAATCAGTGTGTGTGCAAAAGTTTTTACAAACAAAAAACTTTCTCCGAACAAGGTGTTATAATATACATATTGAAGGGGATGCAGAGGTATGAAACAGATAATTTATGATATCAGGCAATGTACGGGGTGTGGGGCCTGCAGCCAGATTTGCCCCAAAGGTGCCGTAACGATGGAAGCAGATGAGGAAGGCTTCCTGTTTCCGAAAATCGATCAGCAGCGATGTAATGACTGCGGTATATGCAGAAGGACATGCCCTGTCAATATCGCTTTTGAGAATACACGCAGCATCGCTGTGGACGAAGATGGTTCAGCGAAATTTGTCACCGGTGAAGCCTCTGTTGTGCCTCCGCTGGACGGAAAAAGGGCTTTTGCCTGTTATTCCGAAGATGATGACACAAGAGAAAAAAGCTCCTCCGGAGGGATATTCACAGAGCTTGCCAGGAGGACCCTCGAAGATGGCGGTGTCGTGTTCGGTGCGGCCTTTGACGGCGAATTCAATGTAAAACACAGATATATAGAAAGCATCGGTGATCTGGATGATCTGAGGCGGTCAAAATATGTACAGAGCGAGACAGGTGAAGCTTTCAGAGAGGCTGAAAAACACCTCAAAAACGGAAGAAAGGTCCTGTTTTGTGGTACGCCATGTCAGATCGCAGGTCTTAAGGCTTTCCTCGGAAAAGAATATGCAGATCTGACCGCATGTGACCTCGCATGCTTCGGAGTGCCGTCTCCGAAGGTCTGGAGGATGTATCTCGATTATATGAAGGACAGGCATGACAGCGCCATATCGTCGATATCCTTCCGCGACAAATCCGGCGGCTGGAGAGTGCCCCGCATGAACATCGTATTCTCAAACGGCAGCAGATACCTGGTAAAGCTCAACAATGAGATCTATGCAATGGGCTATTTCAAAAACCTGTTCACCAGGAAGTCCTGCTTTGACTGCAGATTCAAGCTCCACAATTCGCATGCCGACCTGACACTGGCCGATTTCTGGGGCGTTGAAAAGCTCGGGAGACAGGCGGTTGGAGACGATGACAGGGGGATATCACTCGTAATAATCCACAGCGAAGCTGGTGAAAATGCGCTGGCAGCTTTGTCCGACCGTGCGGAAACTGTTGAATACGCTTTGGAGGATGCCATCAGATACAACCCCAGACTCACTTCATCACTGCCTGAGCCGGCAGCGAGGGCCAGGTTTTTTGCGGACATGAAAAAGGGGTTTGATTTTGACAGGCTGAGAAGAAAATACATGGACAATACAAGCATAAAATACAGGCTCAAATGCATTATTAAAAAAATGCTGGGCAGGGCTTGAGTCCGGGACTACAGTCGCTGATACCTGTACTCACGACGGCCTGTTTTGCCGATATTAATACTGAAGACTATTAACAGTGGCTGATTAACGCGGTGACTGCCACGACATGAAACTGCTGACGACAACTGATGCCAGGTTGCTGACAAGAGAGAGAACTATGTGGTGACTGCCGCGGTATAGAGACTTCTGCTCACCTGTGGTTGCGGGGAGTATCTCATGGAGAGGGATACGGCAGCCTGGATGTTTAAAAGGTCCAGATGGATGGCCGGGCCGGGGCAACAGACAATCGGCGTCGCACGATTTGGCAAATCAGTACTATCAGCCGGCAGGAGGTATATTCGGTATGAAAGCAGGTATATTGACATTCCACTATGCCCATCACTATGGGGCCCAATTGCAGGCATACGCACTTATGCAGGCGATACGGCTCCTTGGGGTGGACTGCGAGATAATAAACTATGTCAGGAAAGACAATATAGAGGGCAGCAGCATTTTCAGGAAAGGCCTGTCGCCCAGGTCTGTCCTTTCGAATATCGACACATTACTGAACTACAGCAGTTTCAAAAAAAGGCATGACCGGTTCAATGACTTTGTATCCAGCGAAATGAAGCTCTCCGAAAAATTCTATGGTTCATATGAAGAACTTCGTGAAGATCCGCCCGTGTATGATGTCTACGTCTGTGGCAGCGATCAGATATGGAACCCGCTGATTTTCAGTGAGAAGACATACGACCCGGCGTTTTTTGCGGATTTCGCCAAAAACGGCAGACGTGTGGCCTACGCTCCGAGCTTTGGGATCAGCTCGATACCTGAGGACAAGAGGGACGAGCTTGCAGGATACCTTGAGAAATTTGACTGCCTTTCCTCAAGGGAAAAACAGGGCGAGATAATCATCAGGGAAATAGCGGGGCGGGAAGCGGTCACGGTACTCGATCCCACTTTGCTCCTTACTGCTCAGCAGTGGAGCAGACTCGCAGCAGCCGCAGACAAAATCAGCGGCTTTCCGGTCGTGGGCAGTGTCTGTGAGAAACCGGGGAGACCCCAGCCAGACCCGGGCGCTGACCAGCCAAAACAGTATGATGATCAGCGAAAAGCAGATGATGGCTATATTCTCTGCTATTTCATCACAGATGCGAGGAAATACGCAGGATATGTGGGAGCAGTTACTGAAAAATATGGTCTTCCTGTGGTATCGCTCTGCGGTTCGAGAAGAGTCGTACCGCAGACAAAGCACAAGATACTTGACTGCGGACCGCGTGAGTTTCTGGCCCTGTTTTCAGGTGCATCGGTGGTCTGTACCGATTCATTCCACGGAACTGTCTTTTCTTTGATTTTTGAAAAGGAATTCTGGTCCTTTGCAGCCTCCGGAGATCCTTCAAAAGCCGGAGGTTCGAGACAGTACAATATCCTTGATGCAGCAGGACTCCTTTCCCGCCTGTATTCCGTTTCTGCAGGTGTCGACGGCTTCAGGAACCTGTTGAGCGGTCAAACAGGCCACATCGGTTGTCAGGGATCCGGTGATTATCAGGGACCTGCCGATTACAGGAGAGTCAGGGAAAAATTGCAGGAAAAGCGGGATGAATCGCTGTCATACCTCAAAAAAGCGCTGATCCCGGGAGGTGATGACGATTGCCGCTGCCATGGAAATTAGGGAGAAAAAGAAAATTCGATGTGGGCACACTGAGAAGAAATGATATATCGCTCCTTATCCTCGATGAACGATGGAACAAGCTTTTTGCCAACACCAAGAAGACACCGGCGATAGAGCGCAGTGAACAGAAGCTCAGGGAGCTCCTGAAGGAGGAAGCCCGCCTTACAGCCGAGCAGAAGGAGATCGCATCAGCTAAGAGACACCATATGAACAGGATCATGGAGCTTACGACCGAGGCCTTTGAAAAAGGGAATGAAGCAGCCAGGGAAGAGATGAAGCATTCGGAGCGTGAAATAAAAAGGATAAATAAAAGAGCAAAGAGTATAGAAGAACAGCTCGGGGAAATGCCGTACAGGCTGAGGCAGGCAAATCTTGAGCTTCTGGAGTTGACGGTGAAGATCGTATATTATAAGATACGTTCAAACAGAAAAAGAGTAGAGGAACTGGATAAGCTGATCGAGGAAACCAGAGAGAAACTGAGGGAATATATCGATGAGAAGGGAATGCTTTCACAGGATGATGAGGATATATATTCATATTTTCACGACCTGTTGGGCGGGGAGGAGCTTGAAAAGCTGGACATGGAATTCTTCAAAAAACGATGATGTCGCGACGGGAAAAGTTATATGCCGTGTGTTTTCGACGGGAATCTGAGATTGGAGGCCGGGAAATGGAAGTAGTATCACCTGAACAGATGAGAGAAATTGATGAACGTACGATAAATGAGTATGGCATACCCGGGATACTGTTGATGGAAAATGCTGCGGCAGCAGTAGTTGCGCAGGCTCAGGCCATGATGGACGGTTGTGCCGGCAAGCGTGTCACGATAGTCGCCGGCAGGGGCAACAACGGCGGTGACGCATTCGCGGCAGCCAGGCTGCTCCACAGCAAAAGGGCGAATGTCAGTGTATATCTGCTGGGAGAGAAAACAGGCCTGTCCGGCGACGCCCTGCTGAATATGGAGATCCTTGAGAAGATCGGTCTCGATGTCATGGAAATCACGGAAGACAAGACCAACCATGGTCGTTTTCTGCTTGATCTGGACATATCTGACCTCGTGATCGACGGGTTGTTTGGAACAGGTCTCAGCAGGGATATCACAGGGATTGCTGCGGAAACCATAGAACGGATGAATGATTGCCGCAGTCCTGTACTGTCAATAGACATACCCTCCGGAGTCGACGGGAACGACGGAAGTATCAGGGGTGTATGTGTCAGGGCTGATGCCACAGTGACCTTCTGCCTGCCCAAGCTGGGATTGCTGCTGCACCCGGGCTGCCAGTATGTCGGCAGGCTGATCACGGCTGATATTGGCATACCGGTCTCTGCAATCAGGAAACAGCACATAAGGATCAGCACCATCGACCTGGATACCGTATCGGTATTGATACCGCAGAGGAAGGCTGACAGCAACAAGGGTGACTATGGGAGGGTCCTCATCGTCACAGGGTCGACAGGCATGACTGGTTCGGGCTGCCTTGCTTCCATGTCTGCACTGCGGGTCGGCGCAGGTCTCGTATATGCAGGTGTGCCGAAAAGCCTCACATCTGTGTATGCTTCCAAAATGACCGAGCCTATAGTGCTACCGCTTGAAGACAATGGCACCGGATGCCTGTCAGCCTCATGCTCTGAGCACATTGCCGAACTGATGACTGATATGGATGTGGTTGCGATAGGCCCTGGTCTGACGGCTTCTGGGGATATAAGGAAAGTTGTTGAATCAGTTATCGAGAACTGCAGGGCACCGCTTGTGATGGATGCGGATGCACTGAATGCCATCTCCTCGGATCCATCAGTGTTGAACAAGCTAAAGACAGTTGCAGTCATAACGCCGCATCCCGGAGAGATGGCAAGGCTCATGGGGACAAGTGTGAAAGAGGTGCAGTCCGACAGGATCGGTGCTGCCTCGGAATTTGCTCAGAAGTATGGAGTAGTCGTTGTGCTGAAGGGCAGCAGAACCATCGTGGCATATCCCAGCGGTCAGGTGCTCATCAATGTCACAGGCAATGCCGGCATGGCCACCGCCGGTACTGGTGATGTGCTCACGGGTATCATAGCAGGCATCGCCGCACAGGGAGTACCGATCAGCGAAGCAGCGGCTGCAGGAGTCTGTCTGCACGGAGTAGCCGGCGATGCAGTGGCTGATTACAAGGGCATGCACGGCATGACTGCCGGCGATATCGTCGACATACTGCCGGTGACGATCAGGGAGATTTTGTAAAGAAGGGTGTCCTGAACGACGCCTTGACACATATCGATCAGCAGAGTGTCGTTTGTCATGTGTCCAGGTGCCATGCCAGGTGCCTGAAATATTTGCATCCAGTGAATACGACGGAGGACATGATGGATTACAAATTGAACAGGGCATGGGCAGAGATCGATCTGGACGCCATTGCCCACAATACAAGAGAGATAAAAAAGCTGACAGGCAGCAAAGTGGAGATGATGGGCGTCGTAAAAGCCGACGCGTACGGGCACGGAGTTCTTGAGGTAGTCCGTACGCTGCTGGACAACGGAGTCACCCAGCTTGCTGTCTCGATGCTGGACGAAGCTATCCAGATCAGGAAAATGGGCATAGATGTGCCGATCCTGGTATTAAATTATACTGATCCGGCGAGGGCTGACGAAATAATACATAACCGGGTCACCCAGACCGTTTTCAGCACGGATCTGGCGCAGGCACTGTCCGCAGCAGCCGTAAGGCTCGGCAAAGATGTCAGGATACATGTGAAAGTGGACACCGGCATGACCAGAGTTGGTTTCATACCCGGATACAATGCGGTCAGGAATATAATGGAGATCAGCAGGCTGCCGGGTATCATTCTGGAAGGAATATTCACACATTTTGCCTCGGCGGATGAAAGTGACAAAAGCTACACGTTGATGCAGTTCGAGCGCTTCATGAATCTTTGCACCGAACTGACCAGGGCAGGGATCCATATCCCGGTCAAACACGTCTGCAACAGCGCCGGGATCCTTCAGTATCCTGAAATGCACCTGGACATAGTCAGACCAGGTATCATACTCTATGGCCTGTATCCTTCCAGAGAGGTTGCCGGGAAAATAGATCTCAGGCCTGCAATGACGCTGAAGGCAAATGTGATCTTTGTCAAGGACGTGGACAAGGATACATATGTGAGCTACGGCAGGACATTCCGGACTGACCGCAAAAGCAGGATCGCCACGATACCCATAGGATATGCCGACGGATATACCAGGCTCATGTCCAACAAGGGAAGGATGCTCGTCAACGGTGAATATGCGCCGGTCATAGGCAGGATCTGCATGGACCAGTGCATGCTCGATGTGACAGATCTGAAGCATGATGTACATGTGGGTGACGAGGTTGTCATATTCGGAAGGCAGAACGGGTCCTGCATAAGCGTTGATGAGATAGCGGATCAGGTGGGAACTATCAACTACGAACTGGTCTGTATAATAGGCAAAAGGATCCCCCGCGTCTATCTTAAAGAAGGGAAAATATGCGGTGTCCTGAATTATCTGATATAGCTCTGAATAATAATGTAATAGAGGTTCTGCTGCTGAGTGCAGCAGAAGGCGGCAACTGAGTCCTGCGGAAGACTGACGACTGAATGCAGCAGAAGTCTGTGGCAGGATCTGTGGCGGTGAAGTCTGCCGGTTTTGGTAACAGTATTGTAATTTGACCGGGTATATACTTTTGGATATAATAAAGTATATACAATCACATAATTTTAGCGAAGGCGGCAAAAAATTATATAGTACTGTTGTTTGTACGCTGCCTGGTTAACGATATCTTCTCTGGAACGAATTGCAATTCGATCAAAAAATGGGGGATTTATTTTGGCAGAATTGAAAAAAATACTTATAAGCCTTCCTGATAATCTACTGAAAGAAATAGATCATATCGTTTCTGTTGAAAAGACCAACAGGAGCGAATTTGTCAGAGAAGCAATGAAATTATACCTGAGGGAAAAGAGAAAGATAGAGATGAGAGACAGGCTGAAGAAGGGCTATCTCGAGATGGCTGAGATAAATGTCAGACTGGCTGAGATGTATTTAGAGGCAGACAGCGAGCAACAGCTAAAATATGAGGAACGTCTTGGGGAGTTGGAGTAAACGTGATCATAAAACGTGGAGATATTTTTTATGCTGATCTGAGTCCGGTGATCGGCTCGGAGCAGGGGGGAGTCAGGCCTGTATTGATAGTGCAGAACGATATCGGCAACAAATACAGCCCGACGGTGATAGCGGCGGCCATTACGTCACAGATCAACAAAGCCAAGCTGCCGACACACATCGAGGTAAGCGCACAGGATTACGGGCTGCAAAAGGACTCGGTGATACTGCTGGAGCAGATCAGGACAATAGACAGGAAAAGGCTGAGAGAAAGGATAGGCCATCTGGACGATGAGCAGATGGAAAAAGTGAATGAAGCGCTAAGCATCAGCTTCGGTCTGGCCGATATATAAATCGGGCGGCGTAAGGCTTAGACGCAGGACATGCGAAGACATTCGTTTTTACATAAAGACAAGCCTTAAATCTGGAACATACAGCCGCTGCGGCACGGCGGGACATGCCGGAACATGCCGGGACCGCATAAGGGGTCTTGTTATATGGATAAGGAGAAAATATTCAGGCTTGTTTTAGTTGCAGCACTGGTCTTTCTTATTTATCAGTTCGGATTCAGGCCGATATTCATGAGGGACGGCGGCGAAATAAAAGCTGACAGGGAATACTGGTCCGCCCTGCTTCCCGAAGATGAAGGGCCTGTCTTTGATGTCATCGTATACGGATCCGAGCCACAGGGCATATCTGCAGCTGTATCGTCTGCAAGACTTGGAGCACGTACATTGCTGATAAGCGAAGACTATGACATGGGAGGCATAATAACGAAATGCCTTATCCCGGAGCTTGAGCTGCCCCTGGACAGCGCCGGGAAAATGCTCAACGGCGGCATCCTCGAAGAGCTGCGCAAAAAGACGGGCGATTGCTTTAGCCCGGAAAAATACTCAGAAGCTGTGAATGAGCTGATACAGGCGGAGGACGACCTCGCCGCCATTGCCGGTTCTGTGATCACAGGCGTAGAGATGGACGGAAGACGAATCGATTCGATAGAGGTCCAGACAAAGGACGGGAAAATGGACCTTAAGGCGAGGATTTTCATAGATGCATCCGACAGCGGTGCACTGCTGGAGCTGTGCGGGATACCGTACTTTACCGGCTCTGCTGACCTGGGTATGAGTAACAGATATATGCCCGTCAGCCTCAACTTCGTGATGGAACTGAAAGAAGGCGGTACCACCGACAACAGCAGGCTTGTCGGGAAAACAGCCGTGTTCAATGAAGGGCCTGTCAAATACAAGCCTACCAACGATGACTTCAGACTGGAAGATCCAAAGCTATGCTTCCTTCCTGAAAATAAGGTCATCATAAGCGGTCTGCAATTGGCTGGGACTGATGTGCTGGACAAAGACAGCATGCAGCGTGCCTATGGGCTTGCTGTCGCAGAAGCCAGGAAACTGAGCCGCTGGCTGTCCGAAAACTATGTGGAACTGAAGGACCATGTCTTTTCAAAGCCGGCTGACAGTCTGAGGGTGAGAGAATCCGTCCACTACAAGGGGAAATATGTGCTGGATATCAATGACATCCTGGATGGTACGTATTTTTACGATACTGTGGCCATGGGCTCCCATCCGGTCATGATAAGCAAATTTGCCATAAGCGGTTCCTTTATTGCAGCAAATCCGGATTGTTATTCCATACCTCTCAGGAGTCTCGTACCTGACGGTGTGATGAACCTGCTCATGGCAGGACCCAGGATATCATGCTCATCGCTGGCTGCAAGCAGCGCCAGTGCAATAGGCACATGTATCGCACAGGGAGAAGCAGCCGGAGCTGCAGCCGTACTCTGCATTGCCAGGAATGAGAACCCCGCTTTCCTTGACGAAAATCACGAATATTTCGAGGAACTGGGAGCGACTCTGAAGGCGAAAAACATGTACCTGCCGAATAAAACAACAACATGGGAATTCGATAAGAACTGGTCATCCGAAGCCGCAAGACAGTTAATTTCACTTGGGCTTCTGGCGGGCGGCAGCGAAAACAACATGAGATATAATGATCCGGCGCAGCAGAAGGATTTGGCCTTCATGCTGATCAACGGTATTTACAGGATCGACAGGGAAAGCTATACTCCCGAACTGATCGACAGGCTCAGACCATTCATAAATAGCAGAAATCTCACATTCGACAGCCTGGTTGGAATGATCGGTGCGCTTTATGGAATGGATGGAGAGCCGGACACTGTTTACAAAAGACTGTGTGACAAGAACTATATAAACCGCGTATTCCGCAACAGGATAGAAAAGCTGGAGACCAATGCGGAAACGATAGCCATGGATATGGTCTACTATATAGGTGCGTACAGCATTCGTTGTTATACGGGAAAAGACATATCCGGCAGCATACCCGACAGCCTGTTTATTACCGACGAGCCTGATAATGAGGATGAGGCTGTTGTTCCCGGTGAACCTGTCGATTCAGCTGAGTCTCCTGCCGCCAGTTAACCTGGCCTGGATGACGCGAAGCATAAACCTCGGCAGATCCAGCATCCTTTTAGCTCTGCGGGGTTCCCTGCACAGTCTGTAAAACCATTCCAGACCAGATTTCCTGAAAAACTCAGGGGCGAGCCTGACCTTGCCAGACAGCACATCCAGGGTGCCCCCAACACCGATGCACACCTTTACATCCAGCTTGTCCAGGTGCTTTGATATCCACTTTTCCTGCTTCGGTGCTCCCAGGGCAACGAGCAATATATCCGGAGCTGATTTGTTGATCTCTGCTATGATCTCATCGCATTCTTCATCGCTGAAATACCCGTTTCGACACCCGGCGACCACAATACCCGGATTATCCTTTATGATATTTACCGCCGCTTCCTCTGCAACTCCGGGTCTGGCACCGAAAAGGAAGCATCTCAGGCCCTTACTGGCAAATGTCCTGAATATCTCCTGTACCAAATCTACACCTGATACCTTTTCGGGAAGTCTGTTGCCGAGCATCCCGGACGCCAATACCACGCCGGCTCCGTCAGCCGTGAGCATGTCCGCGTTTTTCAGTATATCTTTCAGTTCAGGATCTCTCTGGGCCTGCATTATTATCTCTGCATTAGGTGTGAATATGACATGCTTGCCGCCTTCCTCGATGAACCTGCCGACCTTTTCCACGGCTTCGGCCATTGTAACGGCATCCACGGGTATACCCAGTACATCAACTGTCTTTCTCATTGCCAGGTATCTCCTTGCAGTTTACGATAATGAACATTATGATGATATTATAACCCATTCTTTTTGTCAAAAGAAGCTGAATCATTTCCCACGGACAGGCTTGTGGATGTTTCACTCTGCAGTCGGGTGTTTCATATCTGTAAAACGGGGAAAAATTAGACTGTTACAATGCAATATGGAAGACATTATTTGCGGAATATGCTTTCGCTGTCAGGAACGACATATGGAAAGTTAAGGTGATGCAGGATATGGTAAAAGGTGAGGTTCTGAGAAAAAAGGCTGAAGAATATTTGTGGATCGTACTGGGATCGGCGATCACGGCAGCGGCGATAAACATTTTTCTGGTGCCCTACAAGCTGGCTCCGGGCGGAGTCACCGGAGTTGCCACAGTGCTCTTCTATCTGCTTGGTGAAGTTGTACCGGTAGGTACCATCATGTTGATTTTGAATGTTCCGCTCTTCGCATTTGGATACAAGCTTATCGGGCGCAAATTTATAGTGAGGACCCTTGTGAGCACAGTGCTTCTGTCAGTGATGATCGATCTGTCCGAGCCTTTGACCAGCAAATTTATTGAATTACTGACCCTTGAAAAGCTGACAGATGCGCCGGACTACCTGCTTTATGCCATCTTCGGCGGCTTTTTCATGGGACTTGGACTCGGCTTTGTGTTCAAATCAGGGGCTACCACCGGCGGCACCGACCTGGCAGCCAGGATAATGCACCATTTTTTCCCGGGGTTCACCATCGGCAGGGCACTCCTGCTCATAGACACCGCAGTCATCATATTTGCAGCCATAGCCTTCAGAAGCTTCCTTCTGGCGCTGTATTCGATACTTGCGCTCTATATCTCCAC
>DGEE01000089.1:19169-19818 GCA_002385815.1 Hungateiclostridiaceae bacterium UBA3934 | reverse complement strand
CTGCGTGCGCCACTGATCCTCAACTTTTCAGGGTCTTGCTGTACCGTTTTTGGATTTCTGGGCGCTCGCTCCTTAAGATTTTCAACTTTTCGGCGCCTGACTGTACCGTTTTTGGATTTCTGGGTACATGGCTGTACCGTTTTTTGACTTTTGGCTCCATAATTCAATTAAATCCCGAATTATGTAAACCGTTTCTCGGGAAAAACATGATTTTCGCCCCTTTTTTATCCCAGAACTCCAAAAACGGTACAAAAAAACGTGATATTCTGAAATCCAGGTAATATTTCAAGCATATGAGCCTGCGCATTAGTGAAGGAGTAATTGAAAAGGTAATTCCCATCCAGGAGAGGCTGCATCAACGTGTGGTTTTTCCGCTGATTTGCAAAACATAATTCTACCTTCAAGATCTCATCCAATCTGCAAAACTTGATTCCACTGCTGGCTATTTTAGGCTGGAAATAACTTTTGCAAATGAGGCGGCCCTATCCACATTGTTCCACAGCTTTATTTCAGATTGACATCCGTCCGGTTCTATTGTATTATAGTTAAGCGGTACAGAATGCGCTATTTGCACGAACGTGCAGCTATACGGAAATATGACCCGACCGGTTTGGCGGGGCATATCCGCAAATGCTGGCACACAGCCGGT
>DGEE01000089.1:18603-18952 GCA_002385815.1 Hungateiclostridiaceae bacterium UBA3934 | reverse complement strand
GCGTATGCCTGGCAATCATGTAAAAGTGCCTGAAAACCGCATAAAGCATAAAATCGAATGATTATTCACGAAGGGTTTGCCTGGTTAGTCGATGGTGCATCATTGGAAATCGTGTAAGAGCACCTGACAACCGTATAAAAATTAAATGATCATACACGGAGAGTTCGCCTAGTTGGTCGAGGGCGCATGACTGGAAATCATGTATACCCGCAAGGGTATCCAGGGTTCGAATCCCTGACTCTCCGCCACACCCGCAAAATCAACTTTTGCGGGTTTTTATATTCATCTCCGGCTGGTTTCTGAAGTATCCGGCGTGTGTTGACTTCAGGAATCTAACAGGCTCATCGCT
>DGEE01000089.1:16834-18454 GCA_002385815.1 Hungateiclostridiaceae bacterium UBA3934 | reverse complement strand
CTCATCGCTACCGATCCAGCAGGCTCATCGCTACAGAGATCCAACGGGCTCACCGCTACTGGATGCAAAGGACTCATTACTACAGGGTCCCAGGGGATCATCATGGATAAGCGATTGCTTTTAGTTCATCGTGCTTTGTGAGAGTCAATGTCCTGATATGCAGTGATTTCACCGCCGGAACAGTGCAGCGTATACCCAAGCCCGTATTTGGGCTGCCATCCATAGAAGCCTTTTTCATCAGTAAACAGCCTGGACATAACAGCAGCTATGACGCCGCCGTGGCAGACGATCACTGCAGAGCTTGCTTTCCGCTTTTCTATCTCCCTGAGCGCCTCCTCAAAGCCCCGGAAGATCCTGTGGTAAAACCCATTCCTGCTTTCTCCGCGCGGGCAGCATACATCGCCTTTTTCATCAGCTATCCATTTCTGATAGTCGTGTCTGCTTTCCAACTCATAATGACTTTGCATTTCAAAGTCGCCAAAGCAATATTCCCGCAGATCTTCCATGACGACATGATCGATATCGCCATATATCAGTCTGAGGGTCTCAACCGCCCTTTTCATGCCGCTGGTTATAAAGAGATCTGCTTCAGGATAGATTCCGCTTTCTTTGAATTCCAGGATCTCTCTGATCCCGTTTTCCGACAGCGAAATATCCGTACTTCCACAGTACAGGCGCTTGTCATTGGCACTGGTACGACCGTGGCGGATTATATGGATCAGCGTACTCATTTCAAGACCGTCCCGATACCGCAAAAAATGCGTACTACTCTTTCTGCACTGGCTGCGAGCATTGCCATACATCGCCCGACGGCTTCCCTCCACTGCCTCATAACCGGATCTGTGGGAACAACTCCGCTGGAAATGTCCGTGCATATAATTATCTTATCGTCGATCTTATCAAGGTTTTTGCTTATATACTCCAGCGGGTCTGCTCCGATATTTATAAGGTTAAGGATCAGCTTCTCAAGACCACAGACAACCTTTGCGGAAAAATCGATCTCATTATTGTTGTCACAATGGAAAATCTCACTTTCCTGTACCCCATAATTCCCGATGACATATTCCAGCTTCCCCTGATAAGCGCCACCAAAGACCAGTATCATGATCATACCTCCCTAAATCAGTGCCAGCGCAGCAAGAGCACAGGCTTCTGATACGGTAAGAGCATAGCCCGATAAATCACCCGAAACACCGCCGAACTGCCGATATGCATACAGCATGGAAAGGGAAAACCCCACAGCCATTGCAGCCACTGCGATCAATCCTTTGGCCCCCAGCAGCAGAAATGCTGCAACTACTGCAATGATGCCGATCAAAACCAGACTGATTTTGTGGACTGTTTTCGTGTTTTCCCTGAAATATGAGCCGTAACTGCTTTGGGGCATGACCCTTAATGAAAGCAGAGCTGACCCGACAAGACTTCTTGATATCACAGGTATGCACAGGAAAAAGCGAAGTTTTCCAGTACCGAAGGCGTCTGTAACTATCTCATATGTACATGCAAAGCATATTACAAACAGAACCAGAACGGAAACAACTGCAAAAGCTCCTGTATGGGGATCTTTCAGTATCCTGAGCCTTTCCTCAGCAGGACGGCGCGACAGGATCGCATCATTTG
>DGEE01000089.1:16340-16499 GCA_002385815.1 Hungateiclostridiaceae bacterium UBA3934 | reverse complement strand
TGAGCCGCTCCATACCACAGTGCTCCGATGAGCAGTCCAACGATGGGAAAAAACGGGATAACCAAATCTGCACACCTTTCATCCCACGTTTTATATGGGATGGGTATTGCGCAGAACATGCCCATTGACATAATGAATCCTTTAAAAAATCTTTTCATG
>DGEE01000089.1:6250-16037 GCA_002385815.1 Hungateiclostridiaceae bacterium UBA3934 | reverse complement strand
GGCAAGCGTCCTGTCTATGAAAGCAAGCCCTTTTCGATATGCTTCTGTCAGCTCATCATACAATATGGCATCAGAGTATATATAATCGGAAACGACAACTATATCCTTTACCTTTTTGCATAAGCTGACCAGTTCCCCTGCGATTTTGCCTGGCGCATCCACATTGACATCCTTGCCAGCAGGAAACATCTCGTTTGCAAGCAAAGCCGTCGTGCTGTCCAGTAAAAATGAGGCATCTGCATCGCATGAGCCGAGACATTGCAGAATATCGACAGGCTGCTCTATTGTTGTAAAACCCCAGCCTTCGCGCTCCTCTATATGTCTCATGATCCTTGCGGTATCCTCATCATCGCACGGGCGCATAGTAGCCACATAATACAGACTGCCCTTCGACTGCCATTTGGCGAGCCTCTGGGCAATATAGGATTTCCCGTTTTTACAACCGCCTGAGATAAAGATCCTCAATATATCGCCCCTTATGCCTTATCTGTCAAAACTGTCTTCTCCTTTGATGTTTTCCAGGTATTTATCATCTATCGCCGCTTCTGCAAATGTGGCCATATCCCGTATAATCGCACATGCTGCATCGACCACCATGAACATCAGCGGACAGCCACTTCCTTCTCCCAAACGCATATCCAGCGCAAGTGCCGGTTCAAGCCCCAGCTCCCTGACCGTATATACATAACCAGGTTCGCATGACTTATGGGAGGGTATCATGTATTCAACAGCAGGACCGGCCAATCTTGCCGCTGCCAGAGCAGATACAGCCGAAATGAATCCATCTATGACCACCGGCAGTCTGTAATAAGCTGCTCCGATATATACACCCGTCATGGCCGCGATATCGAATCCCCCGACTTTTGAAATCACGTCGATGGGATCCTTCGGGTCCGGTTTATGTATCCTTATTGCATTCTTTATGATCTTCTTTTTCTTTTCATACCCTTCTTTGCTAAGCCCTGCTCCCTTCCCGACGGTCAGATCCGCATCGATACCAGTAAGCGAGCATAGTACCGCACTGCTAGTGGTCGTGTTGCCTATGCCCATTTCTCCGACTCCTATTATCCCGTAACCTTTCCTGCGGGCTTCTCCGGCCATTTCGATGCCTGTGAGCATTGCCGTCACAGCCTCTTCGCGGCTCATTGCCGGTCCTTTTGCAATGTTCGATGTGGACCTCCTGATTTTTCTGTTTATGACCCCCGGATGGTTTATCTCCGCATTTACGCCCACATCCACCACCATCAGATCCGTGTTGAAGCATTTTGCAAGAACGGCAACTCCGGTTATGCCCCGGGTAAAGTTGACGGTCTGCGCATATGTTACAGACTGGGGCGCAGAGGCGACTCCTTCCTCAACCACGCCATTGTCGGAACACATGATGATAACACAGCGCTTGTCCAGGGTATTAAAGATACGTCCGGTGATACCTGCCAGCTTTGCTGCAATATCCTCGAGCTTGCCGAGGCTTCCCGGAGGCTTCACAAGACTGTCGAGCCTTTTTCTCGCGGCACTGACCGCATCACGGTCTATGCCGGTGATGCCGGCAATATACTTCTCCAGGCTTTTTTCCTTTACATTCATGTCCATACTTCCTCACCCTTGATTATTATATATCAAATAATGGTGCCAGGCACGCCACCTGCACTTTTATTCAATGAAAAAATCCTTCCGGCATCCTGCAAACTTTGATGCCGGAAGGATTTTCAGATTTTACCACTTGTATAGCAACTCTATATATATCTGCCGGGTGTGCGCCCTGGACCATATTTACAATAGTGAGCAGATGATTTGAGGTATTTTTTCCAAAGCTGCCTGTATCTCCACGGCACCTATATTATACGCGACTTTGGGCATGCCGTATACAACTGATGAGGCCTCATCCTGTCCTATAGTCCTTGCCCCTTTTTTCCTCATGGAAAGTAGCCCTTTTGCACCGTCATAGCCCATTCCGGTGAGAATGACCCCTATGGCCTTGCCGTTGCACTCTTTTGCTGCGGACTCAAAGAGGACATCGACAGACGGACGGTGTCCGTTCACTTTTTCACTTTCAAAACAGTGGACTTTATACCTTCTTCCAATCCTGACTATTTTTATATGCCGATCTCCGGGGGCTACCAGTACACGACCTCTTTCAATATAATCCCCGCTCTGTGCTTCTTTGACATTGAGATTTGCTGTCCTGTTGAGCCTTTCTACGAACATGCGTGAAAAAACGGGAGGTATGTGCTGTACGATGACTATACCGGGCACTGTCTCCGGCAATTGCTTCAGGATGCTGCTGATCGCCTCAGTACCACCTGTAGAGGCTCCGATGAAAATCAGCTTGTCAGTGTCCAGAGTGATCCTGCTTATGTCAGTCAGGATGCGTTTTTTTGTCAGCGCTGTCGACACTTTTGCCACGGATGCTATTTTGATCTTGTCTATCATCTCATGGATGAATTGTTCGACACTTTTTACTGAGTGTATGTCAGGTTTGGCTACAAAATCAACCGCTCCCGCTTCCATGGCATCGAATACGACTCCGCTGACAGAGCTGACCACGATTACGGGAAGCGGATACTGCGGCAAAAGCCTCCGGATAAAATCGATGCCGTTCATTTTAGGCATTTCCACATCGCATGTCATGATGTCGGGTTTGTACATTACTATCTTGTCTGCCGCCTCATATGCATCCCCTGCCACGGCAACCACTTCTATATCAGGATCAGAGGAGATACCCTTTGAAAGGACTTCTCTGAAAACGATACTGTCATCTACGATCAATACTCTTATTTTCTTCCCCGGCATAAACTCATCTCCTAAATTTTCCTGTAGACTGATGGCATTACGAACCTGAACCTTGTCCTGTCCCGATTTATAGATTCTGAATGACCAACGAACAGAAAACCACCATGCTCCATTGCATTATAAAAACGCTCCACCAGCTCTTCTTTTGTTTTCGTATCGAAGTAGATCATGATTTATGGGAAAAGCAAGGCTTTATTAAAACCACCGATGGCAATGTTGTTCACTATGGTTTCATAGAAAACTTTATTGAAGAACTAGGTATGGATTATAACATTAGAGAAATCGCCTTTGACCGCTGGGGTGCTGTTCAGATGACTCAGAACTTAGAAGGTATGGGTTTTACAGTTGTTCCCTTTGGTCAAGGCTTTAAAGATATGAGTCCTCCAACTAAAGAATTAATGAAACTTACCTTAGAAGAAAAACTAGCACATAGTGGCCACCCAGTACTTCGTTGGATGATGGATAATATATTTGTAAGAACAGACCCTGCTGGTAATATTAAGCCAGATAAAGAAAAGTCTTCTGAAAAAATTGATGGTGCTGTGGCAACTATTATGGCTCTAGATAGGGCTTTGAGAAATGAAGGTAATGATGGTGGCAGTGTTTATGATGAAAGAGGGATACTGATTTTGTGACATGATTTGACTATATATAGTTAAACACAACTGTTAAATAGTAATTGCTAAATCCAATCACGCTAATAAGTGCTATAATTAAAATAACAATTATTAGAAAGGGGTTGGTCTTTTATGAAGATTGAAATGGGAGAATCATTACTCTACTCATGGTTAAGACATGTAAAGGAGTGTCAAATTGCACAGACAAATTGGAAGGTTTCTCCAAAGTGGGATTTAAAGAACGAAGATAAATTAATAGAAATCATGGAGAGAACTAACTTTTATTTTGAGAATAAATATGGATACTTGATATATAAAAACAACTCATTAAGTCAATTACTCATCCAAGCAGAGGTTGATGTTCTTGGAATCTCATTTGATGAAGAAGGAAATCATATTTATGCTATAGATGTTGCTTTCCATGAGGCAGGTTTGAATTATGGTTCAAAAGAAGAAACGATTACTAGGGTTATTAAAAAATGTATTCGAACTGCAATGTGTATTTATGGTTACATTGATACCGATACTGCTGAAATAATATTCGCATCTCCTAAAATAAACCCAGCCGTCATAATTGACTTAGAGCCAAAATTAAATGAACTTAATAGCATATTATCTACATTAGGATTAAACTTCACTGCAAGACTTATAGCAAATCAGGAGTTTAATAGAAAAATTTTAGAACCTATCTTGTTAGCTAGCGGGGGAATATCTGATACATCAGAGCTTTTTTTGAGAGGCTATCAAATGTATAGTATGTTTTCTGAAAAACCTAGCAAACCGATTCAAGCACAAAAAGTGATGAGGAAAACAAAAGGGAACAAAGATATTGAATCTATATTTACTGATGAAACATTGAAGGAACTTAAAATAGGCAAATTAGTGCAGACAACAATGAGGGACTTATTTAGAAATGAAAAGATTACAATGGATGAAATAGAAAAAATGACACAGCCCGACTATTCAAAGCAAATATTTAATGCTAATATTCCAGTGCTTAAGGAAGTACCTATTGACGGCAATATTAATGAATTAAAAAGGGACGACAAGAACTATCCAAGATACTATTCATATACCATCTCTATTTATGGCAAAGATTATTTACTATCTGCACAATGGATTGAACATTTACATCGGGCGTATTATGAAAAATGGTTATCTTACAAATTATAGCATCTCTTAAGAGGTGCTTTTTTCATGCCCAATTTTAGGAGCAGCTCTATGATCGGAAGTTGAAATAATGAAGTTGCCCGGAATAACTGTTTACAGGTCAGCAATTGCTGAATTTGACATGAGGACATTGGGGCATTTCAGTCTACAGGCACCTTTATATATTTGCCTCGAGCCAATCCACGAATTGTCTGGCTGTCCTCGGTGAACGGCCGTTGTACTGCAGCTCCCATTTCATCGCTTCTCTATGGAGGTACTCCCTGTCAACATCAAGGCCCCTCTTTTTTGCAATCCCTTCGACGATCTCAAGGTATGTTTTCTTGTCAGGCGATGAAAACACAACTGTCATCCCAAATCTGTCCGACAGCGATAGTTTCTCCTGTATGGTATCTGCCGCCCTGACCTCATCCTCGATGCTGCCTGAGCCAAGACCTGCACGTTCACTGAATTTTTCTTTTATCAGGTGCTTCCTGTTGGATGTGGCATATATAAGCACATTGTCAGGTTTGATTTCAACTCCGCCCTCCAGAATCGCTTTCAAGGCGGTAAAGTTCTCTTCATTGTCCTCAAAAGACAGATCGTCTACAAACAATATGAATTTCAGATTTCTTCCGGTCAGGCGCCTGATGATCAGCGGGAAATCGGCAAGCAGGCCTTTAGGCACTTCTATTATGCGCAGGCCCCTGGAGTGAAACTCATTGGCCAATGCCTTGACAGTGGACGATTTGCCTGTACCTCTGTCTCCATACAAAAGTATATTGTTTGCTGGCTTGCCGTCGAGGAAGTGCAGGGTATTCTGTATGACCTCCTCCCTCTCAAGCTCATATGAGATAAGATCGGCAAATTTCACAGGATCAGGAGATCCCACGCCGATGAAGCTGCCGGTCGTACCTGTATCCGGTGTACTGCTGCCATCGATACAGCTAATGCTGACCTGGTATGCCGGATCAATTCCCGGGATATTATATCCGCCGGTCATGGCAAGCGCCGGGGTACGCCTCCATACGAATGATCTGTATCTCGAGAAAATGCCGCTGCCGCAACTCCTGTGGAACTCAGCCAGCTCTTTTGCACAGTCAGTCCACGAATCGCTTTTCAACAGCAGTTCCTTCATTTCCCTCACACGATCTGGTGCAACGGCTCCATCAAAGCCGGATGCCTTTTGCTGCCATGAGATATTATCATTGACCCACGGCGGCAGCTTCATGACCGCTTCCCGTATCGCTTCATCGTCCCCGCACAGATGCAGTATAGCGTCCTTTATCCACTCGGAACGTATTCCGGCAATAACCTGCAGTTGGGCAAGATCGTTCCTCACTGCCTCCGCAAGTGTTTTGCCGAAAAGGGCAGATGAAGCTGCATCACCCACCCCCGCCTGGTATGAAGCGTCACTTTCTCCTGCAAGGCATGCGGCACCCATCGCCTCCGCCGCAATGCTGAACGGATTCTCAGTATGCAGGATCTTTTCTATGATGCAGGCCTTCAAGCTCAGACCCGCCCTGAGCAGCCTGTTCCCGACCGAACTGTACAGATATGTGATATGGAACAGGTCGGACCAGTCGGAATCCACGCAATCGAGTAAAGAATTAAGTTCATTTATCAATGCGTCCTGGTTCAGTGACCGGTACAGCATAAGCGCCCTGAATGCGAACCTGGCACGTTGCAGATCCTCATGGCATGCGCTTGTCAGGCTGCTATTCGCCTGCCCGACACTCTTCTTTATTTTCCCATTGGTTTTTGTCTCTTCTGTCATATTCATATCCACCCATCATCACCGATTTTCAATTTAAATATACAGAATATGACCGCGGAAGTCCACTGTTTCAGGTCCTCCGGCAATAGCCAGCGCATGGGCATCTATAGACTTTATCAGCAGCCCTCCCAGGCTCCACATCATCGCCGTTGCGACAAGGAATATTATGGCTTTGGGTCGTTCATTCAAAGATACTTTAATTTCCATAAAATCAAAATCACCGCTTGTTTTTCAGGGACAGTCCTTTGCCTGACCAATGGTATACCTTAGGCAAAACCATTGGTTTGTCTAAGGTTTCCTTTATTCAGCCTCCAGTCCCAATCAACAGTCTTAGTTCTGCAGTCCGGAACAGGCAGATTTCTGCTCATGGTGTTCGTGTTTTTCGGCCTGCCGGTCCAACAGATACTTCGCATCAATCCTGCAGGTACTTCATTAGCATCCTCAGTTTTTTCTCCACAAAACCAGGTATGAATTCATGACCGAAATACCTGTAGACAGCGATCTCCTTCGGACATGCCATGTGATTGTATGCAGCAAACACAGTAGACGGCGGTGTCACCTCGTCCACCAGCCCTGCTGCCACAAGCACCGGGCACCTTATCTCCGGAGCCAGGTTCATGATATCGAAATACGTCAATGTCTTTCTTGCCTGCGCCTCGATAGCCGGATCAGAGTATCTCCTGAAAAATTCATTTAATTCGCCGTATGGTGATGAAGGAGTGATGTCGATGGCGCGGTCAAAGTTGGACAGGTAGGGATATTCCGCCACGGCAACAGCAGGTATATCGGAAAGTGCTGCTGACGCCAGTGTAAGCGCTCCTCCCTGGCTTCCGCCCGTAACTCCTATCCTGCCAGCATCCACACAGTCCATATCCGCAAGGACTTCAAGAGCCCGGACACTATCCATATACACAGCACGGTAATAATACTCGTCTTTGGACAATATCCCCTTAGTCATCCACCCGGAGACATGTCCGTGTGACGACACTGTATTGTCCACACTGTTGCCCTGCTGACCGCGTACCAGCATTTGCAGTACCGCATACCCATGAAATGCCGTATCCACGACATCAT
The DNA here is from genome assembly GCA_002385815.1 of Hungateiclostridiaceae bacterium UBA3934. Taxonomy (GTDB): domain Bacteria; phylum Bacillota; class Clostridia; order Acetivibrionales; family DTU013; genus DTU013. Next base: position 8,633 of record DGEE01000089.1, on the reverse strand, counting down.
GTATGCACCCGTCAAATGCCCAGTTGTATCCGTGGTACAGCACCAGGCCCGGGTATTTCCCAGGTGCATCCGGGACGGCGAACCATCCGTCTATGCTTGCACCCTTGAATCCGGTAAATGTGATCCTGCTGACTTTTACGCCTTTTGCGGGATAGTCATAGGGCTGCAGTTCATATTTCAGCGGTATCTTAGCCAGCTCCAGCTTATTTGACTCCCAGAACTCCATAAAATCAGGCTGTCTTGTCAAATCGGGCTTATATTTCCTCAATTCCTCGAGACTGAGATCATATGGCTGCATCATCTTTACGCACCTCCGGGCAGTTACTGTTTCAGTTCATTTACAAGATAATCGACTGTAAGCTCGATGGTTTCTTTCTCCCAATCAGAGCGGTTGAACGTATGGTCAGCATCTTTGATCACTTTCAGCGATGCCCTTTCACCGTAATATTTCAGATACTGCTCAGATACACTGACCGGAACGGCGCTGTCTTTCTCGCCATGGATTATAAAAACGTTTTTGTCAAAGTTCTTTGCCTTTTCAAAAATATCAAGCTTTATGACATCATCAAAAAAGCCGATCCCGATGCGGAATCCCCCATGCTCAGCATATCCGACCTTTCTGATCATTTCTATATCATAGCCAAGCTCGGCCACCTGCTTTAAGATAAGTTTACCCATGATACCTGCAGGCGCCCAGAGACAAAGGCTTTTTATATCGTCCTTTCTTTCACCGGCAAGAACACTGGCCACAGCGCCTCCCATGCTCAGCCCCACAACGCCGATCCTTTCCGGATCAATGCCATCGAGGGTTTTCACATAATCCAGGATATTATGGGCATCACGTATCTCCCCGGAAAGTGTCATATCGACGAAATCCCCATCACTTTCCCCGCTTCCGCCAAAATCGAACCTGACGCTCGCTATACCTTTTTTCTCCAGCATCCTTGACAATTTGACAAAAATAAAATGGGGCTCCATCTTATTGCCGGTGAATCCATGGAATATTACAACTACCGGCACCTTACCCGGAACATTTTCAGGCATATGTAGCATTCCCCTCAACGTCAAACCCTGACTTACCAATTCGATCGCTTTCTGCATCACTGTACCATCCTTTCATGCATCATTGTTTTTTACAGATCCAACGAATCTTCTGACTATAAATGTAACATATACAAAGCCGGCTCTTTCTGCACTTCCTCAGGTAACTGAGCCTCATTATCTTTATGCTTTCAGGTATTCGAAAGTAACGAGGTTCTCCAACTTCCTGACATCAGAGAGAGCTGCCGGCTGTGTGCCCGAAGTCATAACATTTGCACCGGCTGAGGCAGCCGCAAGCCTGACCATGCTTTCAAAATCGAGACCCCTGTCTATGGAGTATGCAAGAGCTGCAACCATTGCGTCTCCGGCCCCCACAGTGCTTTGTACTTCTACATCCGGGGCATGGACCAGCAATACTTTTGCCCTGTCGACAAAAAGAGCACCTTTGTCCCCCATCGAAACAACGACCATCCTGTTTTTGTAATCCCTGACAAGTTGCCCGGCATATTCAGCAGCCTGCCGGGCATCCCTGATTTCAGTCCCGAAAAGCCTCCCCAGCTCAAATATGTTCGGCTTGATCAGGTGAGGTCCCGCTTCTATACCCTTCTTCAGCAGTTCCCCGTCGGCATCGAGTATGGTGGTCGCCCCTTTTTGCTTCACATCATCTATCCAACAGAAATATATGTCCTTATCCACATTTTCCGGCACACTTCCGGAAAAAACGACGATGGAATCATTCCTCACAGCGCTGAGCAATTTATCTCTTAATGTTTCCAGGTCACTTTCGCTGACGGCCGGCCCGGGTTCATTTATGTCGGTATTCGTTCTGTTCATTCTGTCGATGATCTTCAGATTGGTTCTTGTCTCCCCGCTGATGAATACGAAATCATTTTCTATACCAATGTCATCCAGATAGTTTTTTATATACCTGCCGGTAAATCCCCCAAGGATGCCCATTGCTTTGCTGCGGCCACCGAGGCTCGAAATGACCTTGGAAACATTTATACCCTTGCCGCCGGCATCCTTCCTCATAGAAGCGACCCTGTTGACAGAGTCGACCTTGAAATCATTTATGACGACTGTCTTATCAACAGCCGGATTCAATGTGACAGTGTATATCATGTTCTTCCCCAAATCAGCATTTGACTTAATTTTAAATTCGCTGATACAGGATGTCAATCTTTGTTTAGGGGACGGTTCTTCGGAATAGCAAGTACCCTGAAAGGAGGGACGGTTCTTCTAAAGTTGTTGTTACTGAAAAATTATAGCCATAGAAGCGGGATAACGCCAGCAAAGCAGAACAAAGGGACAGTCCCTGAGTCATGCCAATCACATGGCCAAA
>DGEE01000089.1:0-5992 GCA_002385815.1 Hungateiclostridiaceae bacterium UBA3934 | reverse complement strand
AAGAACCGTCCCCTGATTTCAAGAACCGTCCCTCCGGGCCGGGGGCTGCCTTGCAGCCTCATTTGCCCGGCCTGGCCCTTTGCTTACAGGTTTTCAATAAATCTGCCTGATACCTTACGTATTTCGACCCCTGCCTCCTCCAGCATCTTCCTGACCTTATCCTGTTCTACATGGCGTTTCGTTTTTATGCCATTTGCCTTGACCAGCTCTTCCAGGGTCATGACGAAATAGCGGATGCTTTTATACTGAGGCATCGTTTTATTTATTTCTTTTATTGCTGCATCGAACCTCGCTGCCAGCTCACCCTCCGAAAGCAGATTGCCATCGCTGTCCACAGCATTTTCAGTGTCTACCACCAGCTTCGCACATATCTGAACATCGCCATCGGGAGCAGTATTTCCCCATACGAATGAGTCCCTGACTCCCGGGATATTGTTGAGCTGGACCTCATATTCCTCGGGGAATGCCTTCTTCCCGCTTGTCAGGACTATCATGGATTTTGCGCGGCCTGTGATCCTGATGAAGCCTTCGTCGTCTATATACCCTACATCGCCTGTCCTGAGCCAGCCATCCCCTGTGAAAGATTCCGCAGTGGCTTCAGCATCTTCATAGTAGCCCAGCATCACATTGCCGCCCCGGGTTATGATTTCACCTATCCCGTTTTCATCAGGCGAATCTATTGCCACTTCGATGCCTTGCATCGGATGACCGATGGTGCCCGGCACATTCACGAAATCGTTATTGGTAGCAACAACAGGAGATGCTTCCGTCAGTCCGTATCCCTGAAGCAATCGGAATCCTATATTTTCAAATCCGATCACCACTTCTTTGTCCAATGCTGCGGCACCCGACACTGCTATCCTGAGATTGGGCCCGATCTTCTCGAAAATGCTCCTGAACAGCTTCCTCCTTATATCGATCCCCACTGCCCTGAGCAAATTCGATACACCTGTCAGCACTTTGATCAGTCTTTCCTTACCCGACTTTCTTATCCCATCCTGCAGCTTTCTGTACATGGCCTCGAAAATAGCCGGCACTGCAACAAGAATAGATACATTGTATTCTTTCATATTCTGTACGATGTGCTTTATACCGTCACCATACACGATACATGCACCACTGTGCAGCATGAACAGCAGCCCCACCGTATTCTCAAATGTATGGTGCAGCGGCAGCAGTGACAGATGGGTGTCTTTTTCATTAATGTTTATTATCGAGGTTATCGACGAAACATTGGCTGCCAGGTTGGAGTGAGACAACATAACGCCCTTTGATGTACTTGTCGTACCCGAAGTAAACAGCAGCACCGACATCTTCTCTCTGTCGATATCTGCGTCAATAAACGATCTGTCACCTGCTTTAAGAAGCTTTCTCCCTTTTTCGATCAGATCAGGCAGGGTCATGAACCTGGGATCTTCCGCTGCCATGTCTGCTCCAAGGCTGTCCGGGTCATTGGAGTCAACTGTTTCAACCTCAGGCTTTTCCATGCATATGAAAAACCTGATGGCATCGTTTTTCTTTGATATCTCCAGCATCGTGTCATGATAGGCCGGGCTGTAAAAAATGGCTTCTACCTTCCCCCTGGTGGTGAGATTCTCGATCTCATTTTCAGGAAGGTGCCTGTCAAGCGGCACTGCCACTCCTGTCCCGTTAACGATCGCAAAATAGCATACTCCCCACTCATAGCGATTCTCACCTATTATCGAAATCCTCAGACCCTTCATGCCTAACGCTGTCATTGCAGTTCCGAGACAGTCCACATCAAAGTTGAGATCATTGTAGGATCTGCGGACTATATTGCCGGCTTTATCCCTGAACCTGAAAGCCGGCTTGTCACCGTATCTTGCAGCGCTTCCTCTGACCAGTTCTCTAAGATCATTAACTATTCTCGGCTCATAGTAGCCAAGACCTTCAACGACTCTTCTGCCGTTTTTGATACTGATATTTACACCTTTCTTCATACCAGCCTCTCCCTCATTCAAAATTTAGCACACAAGATGCAGGATCCAAGCTGTTATCACTTCATCATATTACTAAATATTATTACTTGGTGATAATTATTGTACATGAAATCGATATCCAGCGCAATAGATGAGGATACATTTTCGAATTGCTGAACCATCCCCCTGTATTGAAAAAGATATTTCAACCCCGAAATCCACGACGCCAAAATAACTTTTACGACTTTTGCAAAACAGAGACGAACAAAGAGTCAATTATCCCCGGTGATAGCAGGTATTCATGCCAGACAGGAAATGCGGCATCATGTAAATGTAAAACAAAAGAGGTCATATTTCTGCATAAGAAACATGACCTCTTTTCGGATTCCTTAAATTTTATTTTCTGAAAAGAACCATATCAATCCCGCCGGAAAACTTATAAGTATTGCAGCAAAAGGTGCTATAACATTTCTCTTCGTTACAGTTCCAGCCCGGCTGTCCTCCACTTATCGCTCACGATGCCTTCCTGTCGCTTGTCTGCCTGAAAGCGAAACGCCGTCCGATCCATATTATCAGGACCGAGCCTGCCATACAGAGTGTCAGCAGATACATCGGAAACAGAAAACCTGCCCTCTCTGCAAGAAACCCGATCACCAGCGGCATCGACATAGCAGCAAGATTGAAAGCCAGAACAGTTATGGCTGAAGCTGATGCCGTTCGCTCGGGAAACTCATTGCAGCTTATCATGACAAGTGCTATGGTGTTGGCTCCCTGCAAAAAACCACCGGCAAAAACCAGCAATACTATCACCGGTGTCAGATCAGAGCCGACAGAAAAAGCTGCTGACATACAGACTGCCGACAGGATTCCCGACACGACATAAAATCTTTCAACCTGCATGCGCCTGAAAAAGAGAGGAGAAACAAAACGCATCAAAAGCGCACCAAAGAAAAATATCGTGGACATGAGTCCCGACAACTGGTGCCCCAGTCCTCTTTCCTGCTGAAAAAATGTGGGCATCCATACGGACAGCCCGTACATGAAGCTGAAATAAAGCAGACATGCAAACAAAATCAGCCATGCTCTCAAGGTCCTGAAAATCTCTGCCGGATTTTCATTCGCCCTGATTTTGAAGGCTTTCATGTCCGCATACGGAGTAGAAGGCATTATTTTCCTGCCGGTAACCAGATAGGCGGCAAAGACCACTGCTGACAGAATACCGACCAGCAGAAAGGGTGTGGAAAATGTCTCCGCTTTCACCGCATTTACTGTCAGTGTAACGAAAAGAGGCGCCACCATTGCTCCTGTTGAATAAAAAGCATGAGCAACAGGCAGTATCGTGCTTTTGCGCTCCGGATAGGTTTCTGTGATCACTCCGTTCATCATTACATCGATCCCGGTGTACCCGATACCGGCAATCAGCACGAAAACAAGAAGCAGCATGTATCCTCCGGCTGGAAAAAATGCAGGGATGACACCTGTAAGGATACTGCCCGCTGCCATCAAAGCAAGGCACAGAGATATGACATATATCTTGTTATACCTCTCGCCAAACAGTGACAGCCAAATAGCTGTTATTATCCCTCCAATGGATTGGACCGTAATTATGAAGCCGTGTCTGCTTTCAGTGATATTGAAATATTTCATTATCAGCGACGCGTTCGGTCCAAATGAATTAACATAAATGGCATAAACGACAAACGCTCCGCAGCACAGACACGCAAAAAGCAAATATATAGGATCGAGCTTTTTCTTCATTTTTCTGATTTCCTTTGTCTTTTTCTTTATCACTTGCCCTGCAGGTCGGACATCTCTTATACCATGCAGTCTCATTGCATCATGCCGACTGCAGTTATCCTTGTGAGCCTCCTGTTCTGTCAGTTACTGCTTTGTCAGCTTCCTGTCCTGAATGTGCTTATCATATCCTTCAGTTCGACCGACAGATCCGACAGCAGAGAAACAGAGGACAGTACCTCCTGCTGGTTGGCAGTCTGCTCCTCGATGACAGCTGCTATTTCCGATGTCCCTTCCGTCGTCTTCCTGGAAATCTCATCGATCTCATGGCTCAGTCTGCTGACGTCCGATATCTGCTTTTCTATCTTTCTTATCACCTCAGCAACGGCAGAAATGCTTTCCGCCGATTCGCTGCTTGTTGTTAGTATGGCATTGAATGCTTCTCCTGACTGTCTTGCAGATTTCGTGCTGTTGTTTGCGGCAGTCAGTCCATTTTCCATAAGTTCCGACACACTGTCCGACTGCGTGCTTATTTCATTCAGCATTTTTGCTATCTCTCCTGCAGCCTTTCCCGAGGCTTCAGCCAGTTTTCGTATCTCCTCGGCGACCACAGCGAATCCGCTTCCGTACTCTCCGGCCCGCGCAGCTTCTATCGCCGCGTTCAGTGCCAGCAGGTTCGTCTGTTCGGCGATAGCGGTTATGGTCTCTGTAATGTTGCCTATCATGCCTGTCTTGCTTTTCAGTTCAGTAGCCGAGGCATTAGTGAGCATAATCTTTTCCCTGATATCCTCGATCTGCGAAACCAGGTCCATTACCCTGTCATATCCGTTTTTCGCAGCTTCATTTGCAAGTCCTGACGAAGCCAGCGCCTTCTCCGCACTTGCTGTCATGATCCTGATGTGGTCTGCCAGCTCCTTCACTACCTCGCCTGAAATCCCGACTTTGTCCGACTGAGCTGCTGCCCCGGCGGCGACCTGCTGGACCGATTCGGCTATTTGCTCGATAGCCCTGGCATTTTGCTCCGATACGGTTTTCAGCGCATCAGCCGACGATGCGGCGTCATTAGCTGTACCCGTTATTCTCTCCAGCATTCTCCTGAGATTGGCCTGCATATCGCCAAAAGCTTCTGCAAGTGTTTTGAGCTCATCATTGCTCCTGACTGTGACCGGCTCAGGTGTCAGGTCACCTTTTGCGATAAGCCGGGCACTTTCAGCGATCCTGCGGACTGTTTTGGCAAATCTGCCTATGTACAAGCTGCCTGCCGCGACGCTAACAGCAGCGACAACAATACAAAGCAACAGGTTGGCATTCCTTATGGACTTTGCCCTTTTAACAAGTTGCTCTCTTATATCCTTCTGGATTTTAAGCTCATTGGAGACAAAATTGTTGACATTTGTCCTGAGAAAAAGCGCGGTACGGGAGTTTTCCGAAACCAGGGCAGAGTACTGATCGGTCGGGTCTTCTTCACCCAGGCTGATTATGTCCCGCCCATTATTTTCTATTTTTTCAAACATGCTTTTTACAGATTCCAGGACAGTCAGCGACTGCTGATCAGTCGTCCATTCAGCCAGTTTTTCAAGGTTTCCGCTTATGCGGTCCAGCGCCTCCGCTACTGCGTTTTTATGCTCTTCTGTCCTTTCCTGCAGATACTTGTCAGTGCTGTTGATCACAGTATCGAGATCTTCTATTATCGTGTTGCCGATGATAGTAGTCTCCACCATCTCATCCAGTCGCTCGACGGACTGGCTGAGTGCCAGCTGTCCCATGATCCCGATCACTGCCATGATAACTGATATCAAAAGCAGCGTTGCTGCCAATTTCGCCCTGAGGCTCAATCCTTTTCTGCCGACTGATATACCTGGTGTTACAGACTCTTCCCTCATAGAATGAAATTCCCCTCAAATACATTTTCTGAACATCAGCGTCTTTTGTACACAAAACAGAGTTTTCTATCTTATGTGCAAAATCCCAGAGGCTTTGATACAACTGAAGGTGCATCAATGATGCACCTTCAGTGTTTTCTATGCGCAGCTTTTTCTACTTTATTTCACTTATGGTGACTCTGCGCCCTTCATCACTGGATTTGCGTATCGCTTCCAGTATGCGGATGATCTGTGCCCCGTCGTTGAAGTCCGGTTTAACAGTTCCCTTACCCGCAACTGCCTTCAGGAAGTCATAGAATGCATTCACAAAAGTATGCTCATATCCGATGATGTGTCCCGGCGGCCACCATGCCGACAGATAAGGATGATCGCTCTCTGTCACGATTATCCTGCGGAAGCCCTGTTCACTGCTGCTTCTGTCTCTTATACACATCT
>DGEE01000040.1:11020-11309 GCA_002385815.1 Hungateiclostridiaceae bacterium UBA3934 | reverse complement strand
GGGAACTGTGCGGCAACCCGGATCAGGCTGATGGCTCGCGGCGCACCGATTTGTATACCCTGATGCCGCCGCTTTTAATCACATCTTCAACATTCGAGAAGCGCTCCTGCATGATTTTCTTCAATGAAGCCCCGCCCTTGTTGTGATATGCCACAAGCCACAATGCGCCGTTGGGGTTCAGATGTTCATAAGCCTGTTCTATCAGCCTGGTCAGCAGCTTTTTGCCTGCAGCGAAGGGCGGATTTGACACGATATCGTCGAAGCTCATCCCGGTGAAGGCAGAAAAAAG
>DGEE01000040.1:4323-10744 GCA_002385815.1 Hungateiclostridiaceae bacterium UBA3934 | reverse complement strand
TTTATGAACAAACCAACAGCACCGTAACCGCACCCCAGATCCAGCACTGCACTCCCCGATGGCTCGAAAGCCTTGATAAGCAGGTCAGAAGCCTTATCGACTCTATTCTCGAAAGCGAAAACTCCACTCACAGAAGTGAGGGACAGTTCTGCATTTTTGATGATATATCTGAAATGCCGCTCCTTTAATTCTGAAGTAGGTTTTTCAGTAAAGTAATGTTCATTTCCACACATGATGGTATCCTTTCATTCTGATATATTTCCACCATATCATACCATTATGTACTGATGAATTGAAGGGGAGGAGGAGCCGAACTGTCCCGCTGCGGATAATATGCCATTTTTGAAGAACTATCCCCAAAAGTGGAGAACTGTCCCTCCTTTTGGAGGGCCGTCTACGAAAATGAAGAACTGTCCCCTCTGGCCGAAAACTGTCCCCTCGCAAATCGGAGGACTGTCCCCTTTCCGAAGAACCGTCCCCTGAAGTGGAGAACCGTCCCTCCATTTTGAAGAACTGTCCCCTAAAATGCTTGCAGTTATTTTTGTTACTATTATAATAATAAGCGTTAGGTATAATAAGGGTATATATTATAAAGATTATGAGGATTGGATCCGGAGATTGCGATGTCGATTATAGCTGAGAATCTAACATATATATACATGCCGGGGACGCCGTTTGAGAGAGCGGCGCTCAGGGATATCAACCTGAAGATAGATGAGGGTGAGTTTGTCGGTATAATTGGGCATACCGGCTCCGGCAAATCTACGCTTATACAGCATTTCAACGGCCTGCTCAAGCCCACTGAAGGGCGGGTGGTTATCAATGGTATGGATACCACAGGCAAGGAGTTGAAGGAGCTGAGGCGGCTTGTGGGCATCGTGTTCCAGTATCCGGAACATCAGCTTTTTGAGGAGACCGTCTACAAGGACATTGCTTTCGGCCTGCGCAAGCAGGATCTCACCGAGGAGGAAGCCAGGGAAGAGATATTGAAGGCGGTGGAAGTGGTAGGGCTCAACGAGGATATCCTGGAAAAGTCGCCTTTTGAGTTGTCCGGCGGACAGAAGAGGAGAGTTGCCATAGCCGGTGTACTCGTCATGAAGCCCTCCATACTGATACTTGATGAGCCGACGGCGGGTCTCGACCCCAGGGGCAGGGATGAGATCTTCGGCTTTATAACCCGTATCCACAAGGAGATGGGGATCACAGTGATCCTTGTATCCCACAGCATGGAGGACATTGCCCGGCTTGTGGACAGAGTGATCGTGATGAATGAAGGGACCATCGAGATGGACGGCAGGATCGAGGAAGTATTCGCCGACATCGGCAGGCTCGAAAGTATAGGCCTTTCGGCCCCGCAGGTGGCTTATCTCATGAAGAGACTGAAGACGATATGCCCCGGGATAAATGAGAAGGTCTACACTGTTTCTGCCGCAAGGGACGAGCTTTTGAAGCACCTGAAGGGAAAGGGGGCCTGACCATGATAAACACCAGTATAACCATAGGCCAGTATATCCCCGGTGACTCCATAATACACAGGGCAGACCCGAGAACGAAAATTCTATTGTCCATTGCGTTCATGGTAGTGATATTCCTTGTGAATTCCTTCTGGACATTTACGGCCATGGCACTGTTTGTGCTGCTGACGGTGATAATATCCGGTGTTCCGGTAAAATATACCCTCAGAGGGCTCAAGCCCATTATGTTCATCATCATATTCACTGCTGTGATCAACATATTTACAACGGGCGGTACTCCCATATCGCAGACAGTACCGTTCAAGTATATAACCTGGGAAGGCATCATCCTTGCGCTCAGGCTGGCGATACGGCTTGCCCTGATCATCATAAGCGGTTCGCTGCTGACATTCACCACTACGCCCATACTTCTGACCGACGGCATCGAGAAGCTGCTGTCACCGTTCAGAAAAATAGGGCTGCCCGCCCATGAGTTGGCCATGATGATGTCCATTGCATTGAGATTCATTCCGACTCTGCTGGAAGAAACGGATAAGATAATGAAAGCGCAGGCGGCGAGGGGGGCGGATTTCGATACCGGCAACCTCATCCAGAGGGCAAAAAGCTTTGTGCCTGTGCTGGTGCCGTTGTTTGTCAGCGCATTCAGGAGAGCTGATGAACTGGCAACAGCGATGGAAGCAAGATGCTACAGAGGCGGAACGGGAAGGACCAGGCTGCGCAGCCTGGAATTCACTGATGCTGATGTCAGGATAGCTGTTGTGACATTCATATTCTTTACCGGTCTTTTGCTGCTTGAATATTTGTAAAAAATAAATGTATTTTTGGAGGTTTTCCATGCAGAAATTAAAGGATAAGGCTCGCAGTTTTTTCAGGAAATATGGCATGGATGCGGCCAGCGTTGATTTAGAGACGAATTGCCGCACATTCATCGAGGAGATGAAAAATGGCCTTGAAGGCAGCGCATCTCTACTGATGATCCCCACCTATATCGGTATGGATGGAGAGATACCACTCAATGAGCCCATCATTTCCATCGACGCAGGCGGGACCAATTTCAGGGTCGCTGTCATCCATTTCGATGAGAACAAAAAGCTTGTGATAGAAGACTTCAAAAACTATCCGATGCCGGGTTCCAAAGGTGAGATCTCCAAAGAGGAGTTTTTCGGGACAATGGCTGATTATATCCAGCCGGTGCTCCACCGCAGCAACAAAATCAGCTTCTGTTTCTCATATCCTGCGGAAATAATGCCGGATAAGGACGGCAGAATAATCAAGTTCAGCAAGGAGATCAAGGTCAGGGACGTCAAAGGCGAGCTGCTGGGCAAAAACCTCCTGGAGGAGTTCAAAAAGCGCGGCTTTACCGATGACAAGAGCATCATAGTTCTCAATGATACAGTGGCTACACTCCTTGCGGGAAGAGCGGCTTCGCCTGACAGGATCTTCGACGGCTACATAGGATTCATCCTCGGGACAGGCACCAACATATGCTATGCTGAAAAGTGCAGCAATATCAAAAAGGTGCCCGACCTGGCGGCAAAGGATGGATCGATACTGATAAACATGGAATCCGGCGGATATGATAAAGTGCCCAGGGGAAGGATCGATGAGGAGTTCGACAGCACTACTCTGAATCCCGGCGATTTCATATTTGAGAAGACGATATCCGGAGCATACCAGGGTGGTCTGACACTGGCTGTGATAAAGAAGGCCGCGGAGGACGGACTGTTTTCTGCCGGGTTCACGGCGGAGCTGGATAAGGTCAGTGAGCTGGCAGCCAGGGAAATCGACGATTTCCTCTTCTATCCCAAAGGCGACAATGTGCTGGCAAGGTGCTGTTCGAAGGGCAGCAGCGAGGACAGTATCCTGTTGTTCCATATCATGGATGAGATATTCGAAAGGATAGCCAAATTTGTCGCATTCAGCCTTACCGCAGTGATGGAAAAGACAGGCAAGGGAAGGGATCCGCTGGCGCCCTTCTGTATCACGGCAGATGGATCGACATTCTACAAATCCAAGCTTTTCAGAAACAAGCTGGATCATTATATCAAGGTTTATACCAATGATGTAAAGGGGATATATTGCGAGTTCGTGAAAGTAGATAACGGTACCCTGATCGGCACGGCCATCGCCGGGCTGCTGAACTGATGCCGTTAAACAGGTTGGCTATGAAAAGGAATATCAGGCTCATAATCGAATATGACGGCACGGCATACCATGGGTGGCAAAGCCAGGACAATGCGGTCACAGTTCAGGACACTGTGACCGCCGCAGTCTGCAAGCTCACAGGCGAAAGCTGCACCATAACAGGCTCCAGCAGGACCGATGCGGGAGTCCACGCCCTTGGTTATGTATGCAATTTTTTCACTGAGTCATCCATTCCTGCAGATAAGTTTTCATTTGCACTGAACACGATCCTGCCGGCGGATATCAAGGTGATCCATTCTGAAGAGGTCCCGCAGGATTTTCATTCCCGCTTCAGTGCCAGGGCAAAAAAATACCTTTATTATATATACAATTCAACATTCCCGTCGGCGCTTCTGCGCCACAGGGCTTATCATGTCTATTACCCTCTGGATGTGGAGAAGATGGACAGGGCAGCGCAGCACTTTACAGGAACCCATGATTTTCTGGCATTCAGCGCATCCGGATACAGCGCGAAAACCACCGTCAGAACGGTCATGGAGGCATCTGTGGTAAAAGTATCGCAGGCCCGCCATATCATCCATCCCCAAAGAGATGGCGATGGCCAGCTGATAGAGTTTTCAGTCACCGGTGACGGCTTTCTCTACAATATGGTCCGGATAATGGCAGGCACTCTTGTGGAAGTCGGCTTCGGCAAACTCAGGCCGCAGGACATACCCGATATCATAGCCGGCCTCGACCGCAGGAGAGCAGGCAGGACAGCTCCTGCCCACGGTCTGTATCTGTCAGAGGTTTTCTATTAAAAGGACAGACTCTCATCTCATCAAATTCTCTGGGCAAACCAGCAGCGTTGACTCTTTTTACTTCAGGTGGGGGGGAAGGCTGTGCTTTTGTACGTATATACATATGAAGGCCTTCCACATCACACAGGAGAGGAATTATGGATGAAAAACTATTGATCAGTAAAATCAAACGAAAACCCAGGGACGGGCTTATTGACGCATTCGAAGAGTTTGGCCCGCTGGTAAAAGCCATTACTGTCAAGATTCTGGGCAATGGCAGCCCCGGAGATGTGGAGGAGTGCATCTCGGATACATTCATCAAATTGTGGCAGTCCATTGACCAATATGATGAACGCAAGGGAAGCCTGAGGCCGTTTATTGCTGCAATAGCACGCAACACAGCGATAGACAGGTACAGGAAAATCAATTCTGATATTATCTCTGTTCCAATCGAAGGTTTGAATGCAGAGTCAGGACAGGATACTGAAGCAGATGTGATAAAGAGTATCAACAGTGATTTGGTCAGGGAAGCGGTAAACGATCTGCCGGAGCCTGACAGGGAGATTTTCTACAGAAGGTTTTTTCTATCGGAAAAGATAAATGACATTGCGGACAATATGGAGATAAAAAACAAGCGAGTGGAAAAAAGACTTTCCAAAGGCAAGCGAAGGCTTCGTGATTTGCTGATCAGCAAGGGGATCAATTTATGAAAGGAATGATAGTATGTTTGAAAATTTCACGAATACTGACATGGATATCCTGGAAGAGCCGATAAGTGATCTTGAGGCAAGACGCATAAAGAGGCTTATAGCGAAAAAAGTCAGTCAAAAGCAGCGGGGCAGAAAGAAGGGGCTGGTCGTGGCTCTGCTGGCATGTTGCATTATGTTGACCGGTGTGACGGCATTTGCATTTACGGAACTGAATATTGCAGATGCGTTTCGGGCTATTTTTGGTGAAAAAGCATCTTACCTCGACAATCTTTATCCCATCGAAGAAAGCGTTTCGGAAGCGGGGCTGACTGTTACAGTCCGGGGTGTGGCAGGGTATGATAAAAATGCGTTCATACTGGTGGATATAGTCCGGGATGACGGGATACCCTTTGTTGGCAAAAATCTGGATTTCAAGATCCGAAGCCTGGATGTTGATGGCGTTTCCAATTTAAGCACCGGCTTCACGGGTGTAAATGTGGTGGATGGAAAGGCTGTAATTACCTTCAATATACAATCGACAGATGATCTGAAGGGGAACAACGTGTCGCTGAGGATGGGCAATCTGGAATACAGGGAGCTGAAGCTCGAAAAAGCATCTCTGGATATGCTGGATAGCCTGGAACTTCCGCAGATCGGTGCTGAAAGCCTCATCGAAAACACCAGGGAAGTAGTGGTATATAAAGACAGTTATGCACCCCGGGACACCGACAGTCCATATTTTTCGAAGTATATCAGGAATCCGGCACTGATCCCTGGAAAAATCGCAGAAAGCCAGAACCTGAATTTACCGTTGCTCGAGGATAAACCAGGACTATTGCTGGATACAGCAGGCTTTGTGGACGGAAGGCTGCATGTCCGGGTGCTGGATACGTCAAAAGAAGACTATCATGGAGAAGTATTCCTGTACATGATGGACCCGCAGACCGGTGACATTGCCCCGATGATGCTTTGGACAGAGCCGGCTGAAATTGGGGATGCAGTATATTATGTTTATGATATTTCAGACGTTTCACGACTGGAGCAGTATGAATTGATGATCGAATATTATGGAGAGAAAGAATCCTTTATGGGCATGTGGAATATGGAATTTGTCCTGGATTATCAGACGGAAGACCCGGGATTCCAGCCGGTTGTCGACATGAGGGGTTATGACAGCAGCTTCATCCTGGACGAGATCCATGTAACGCCGATCGCCACTACCATCAGATTTCTGCCCAGGGATGGTTATGAAATAGAAGAAGGCTTCTTCCTGGCAGCAGAGATAAGGATGAAGGATGGCAGTTATATAAATCATACCAGCAGCGGGGCATCC
>DGEE01000040.1:0-4008 GCA_002385815.1 Hungateiclostridiaceae bacterium UBA3934 | reverse complement strand
TACTTCTGCTGCAGTTGCACGATCAAGCCGCTGGATGAGGCGGCAGTGGATATGGTTTTGATAAAATACACAACCTGAAAGCAACTGCTTGCCTCTAACTAATAAAAACTGTATTATCAGGACTGAGGATCCGCCTCGGTCCTGTTTTGCTGTACGGATATTGCAAAGCAGCCGGTTATACTTAGAGATGAACTGCTGCATCAGGCAAATTATAATGACACCAGGAAAGCGGCAGTCTGCGAAAACGTCAAAAAAGTGAAATGGCGGACGATTATAGAAGAGATATGAGTATATTCAGGTAATAAATAAGAGATAATGAAAGATAAATTAAATTTATCGAGTTTTCACTTGACAGGCAAGGCGAACCTGTATTATTATAGTAAAGTGCCTGAAAGACCGGCCTGTTTTGAGCTGTGTCAATGGCCGGATTGCAATATATACGAAGTGATCGGGGAGGATAGGTAACACATGAAGACTTACATGGCAAAGGCTGAAGAAATCAAGAGAAAATGGTATGTAGTCGATGCCGCCGGCAAGCCGCTGGGAAGACTTGCAAGCGTAGTTGCGAGCATATTGAGAGGCAAGAACAAACCTATATATACGCCTCATGTCGATACAGGAGACCATGTGATCGTAATCAATGCTGAAAAGGTAGTCCTGACCGGAAACAAGCTGGACCAGAAGGTTTACAGGCGCCATTCCGGATGGCCTGGCGGATTGAAAGAAACCAAGTACAGACATTTGATGGGAAAATCGCCTGAAAAGGCAATCGAACTTGCAGTTAAGGGTATGCTCCCTCACAACAGCCTCGGGCGTGCAATGTTCAGAAAACTCAAGGTTTACAGAGGCCCGGAACATGAGCATCAGGCTCAGAAGCCGGAAGTTCTGGAAATCAACGTTTGATGAGGGGGGAGGAGTAAAACGATGGCAACTAAAATACAGTATTACGGAACAGGAAGAAGAAAGAAATCCATAGCCAGAGTCAGGCTTGTACCTGGAGAAGGCAAAATAATCGTGAACGACAGGGACATAGATGATTATTTCGGGCTTGAGACCCTTAAGGTTATCGTAAGGCAGCCGTTGGTACTTACCGAGACATCGAACAAATTCGATGTTCTGTGCAAGGTCATTGGAGGCGGGTTGTCAGGCCAGGCCGGCGCTATAAGGCACGGTATCGCAAGGGCGCTTGTCAAGGCTGACGAAGAATTCAGACCTGCGCTGAAGAAAGCCGGCTTCCTGACAAGAGACCCGAGGATGAAGGAAAGGAAAAAGTACGGTCTCAAGAAGGCAAGAAGGGCTCCTCAGTTCAGCAAGAGGTGATATATTGCTTCTCTGCGCTTGAGTTTGTTCAATCCTGAAAAATTTTGCACGAGAGTTTACAAAACCGTCATTGGATTAAATACCTTTGACGGTTTTTTATGTGCAAACGAGCAAAGTTAGTCGCAACAGATCGGTTAACAAGAAAATGTATGGGAGAAATTATTATTCATATCATAGTTGTTAAGTCATGTGAAGAAATATATAATTTCATTGACTGAAAAATCAGGAGAAAATGTTTATGATGCTTGGAATTGCTTTGGCAACAAGCCTGCTGAGCAGAATACTGTTCTTGGTTTTATTAGAATTATATATATCGAAAAGAGAAAAAGCTAAAATCATAATCAGTCCCACTATTTCCGGACTTGCTCTTTTATCAATGATCCTGTTTTGCCGCATCCAAAAAGCAAACGGCAATCCGGACATGGGAAAGGAGTTTGGGCAGTGGTACCTTCCCATATCGATATACCTGTTATTGATAGTTATTGGCATAATATCTTTTGCTATCGCTATTATAAAAAAAGTAAAATCCAGAAGAGTAAAATCTGTATAAAAAGTTGTTTTTGATTTTAAGTTTTCATTGTTAATGTGCTTTCGAGTTTATTATTAAAGAATTTATCTTTCAAACGTACGGCCGACATTGGCTGATTACCTTTGACTGTTTTTATGCAGCATATACCGTGTGTGCAGGCGGCTTCGACATTTCTTCCTGCGGGTTAAACAGCGGAAAACCGTCCTTTTTCTCATAAGCGAACTTACTTGTTGTTGCCAAATCGCAGGGCGTAAAGTAAGATAGACTTATCTGAATCGGAAGTAACAGTATTGGCTGCGGAACTTATACAGTTTATACTGGATGCCCTTCCTGTCAGCAAATATATTTAGACGGAGGGATCTGTATGGACATCGAAATCAGGAAACTGGCGCCCGATCTTGCGGAGGATTATGTCCGCTTTTTTGATGAGACGCCGCATAACGAGAAGTATAATACCAAATGTTACTGCACGGGCTGGTGCAGCAACGAACCCGAAGGAGTTGACAATTCGACCGAAGAAAAGAGAAGGGCGGTCGCCTATGAATATGTAAAAGCGGGCAACCTGCAGGGCTACCTTGCATATTTCGGCGGCCAGGTCGTGGGATGGTGCAATGCCAATACAAAAGCGGACTGCGTGACATGCGTCGGGTGGCAGTACGTGATGGGAGCGGTCCCAACGGATGAACTCATCGATAAGAAGGTCAAGTCAATATTTTGCTTTACGATCGCTCCCGGGATGCAGCGCAAAGGCATCGCGACCCGCCTGCTGGAACGGGTCTGCCAGGATGCGGCCCTGGAGGGCTTTCAATATGTGGAGGCCTACCCGAACAGGGTCATGACTGCTGAATCCGAGAATTTCGTCGGGTACGCGGAAATGTATGAAAAATCAGGATTCACAGTGTATAAGGAACTTGAGAACATATATGTCATGAGAAAGAAGCTGCGGGAATGACCTGCTTCGATATTTTAAATTTCGCGAAACAGTGCTATTATAGCATTTGGGTTCAAACAGAATGACAATTGATGATAATACGATGTTCCGGTGTGATATTCCGGATCATGCTACAGCAATCAACAGGAGGTCTGTAAATGCTGCTCATAAAAAACTCAAAGATACTTACAATGATAGGTACTGAATACAGCAACGGATATATTGCGGCAGAAGGTGGGAAAATAACGGCGCTGGGCGATGATGCCGCTGAACTGGCGGGGCTGGAGGCGGCAGCGTCTGAGGTCATAGATGCGAAGGGATGTTATGTTTTGCCGGGATTTGTGGACGCGCACTGCCACGTTGGCATGTGGGAGGACTCTGTCGGGTTCGAAGGAGATGACGGCAATGAAACTTCGGATCCTGTCATGCCGCACCTGCGGGCGATCGACGCTGTCTACCACGCAGACCGGGCCTTTGTTGAGGCAAGAGAAAACGGCGTCACCACCGTTGTCACAGGGCCGGGCAGTGCAAATGTGATCGGCGGACAGTTTGCGGCGCTTAAGACATACGGGCGGAGAGTCGAGGACATGGTCATAAAAGAGCCGGTCGCAATGAAGGTCGCATTGGGCGAGAATCCCAAAACCGTATACCACGAAAAGCGACAGGCGCCCATGACAAGGATGGCCACAGCCGCACTGCTCAGGGAGAGCCTGATGAAGGCGGCCGAGTACAAAAGGATGAAGGAAGATTATGAGCGGGACAAAGAGAATTGCGACAAACCCGATTATGATATGAAAATGGAAGCGCTGCTGAAGGTGCTCAACGGAGAGATCCCGCTCAAGGCTCACGCGCACAGGGCGGATGACATACTTACCGCGATAAGGATCGCTAAAGAGTTCGGGCTTCGCATAACGATCGAACATTGCACTGAAGGGCACCTGATCACCGATATTCTCCGGGAGGAAAACGTCAGCGTGATAACAGGCCCGTTCATGACCGACCGTTCGAAGATAGAACTAAGGAATCAAAGCGCGAAGGCGCCGGGAATATTATCAAAGGCGGGTATCAAAACGGCCATATTGACGGATCATCCCTGTACGCCCGTACAGTACCTTCCGCTTTGCGCAGCGGTTGCAGTCAAAGAGGGGATGGATGAGACTGAAGCGCTCAGGGCGATCACGATAAACGCCGCCGAAATAGCCGGGATAGATGACAGGGTCGGAAGCCT
>DGEE01000147.1:6174-6521 GCA_002385815.1 Hungateiclostridiaceae bacterium UBA3934 | reverse complement strand
AGATGTGTATAAGCGGACACAGCCGAGGCAGAGCTCAAAAGGTCGCCTTCAAGCCGTGTAGTTGCTGTCAGCAGTTATATACTTGCCAAAACCACCAAAATGTCAGTGGATCCGGTCACGGGAAATACCATATGGAAACTGGAGTGGAGCCCGGTGGTCACAGGCCTCAGCGGCAGTGACATAAAGATCACATATCAGATATACAGGGGTATTGGGACTGCGGGCAGTATCGAGCAGTATATGGCGTCGAAGGATGACACCACATTCTTTTTGACACTGGCACCGGGCGAGGAAAACTACTATTATGTCATAAAGGCAATAGTGACCAGAAACGGCCAGGATCTCTA
>DGEE01000147.1:3078-5943 GCA_002385815.1 Hungateiclostridiaceae bacterium UBA3934 | reverse complement strand
CCACTGATGCCACCATTCTGTGGAGAGCACCGCTCAAAGGCGACGGCAGCGTTGACAGTGAGGTCCTGTATGATATATGGCTTGTGACAGATCCGAATCTTATAAACAATCCGCCATCCAACAGCAAAATTGCTTCGGATCTGAAAATGGGCCCGAACAATTTCATCATGAGCGGCAATATACTGCTTGGCTACAAGTACACGGTCAGTAATCTTATGCCCAATGCTACCTATTACCTGAAGATCACGGCCAAGAAGAGCTATGTCGAGTTTGTGGACAACATGCTGCAGAATATAACACTTGAGTCGGATCCGGCGCTGAAGATATTTACAACTCCTCCTCCCGGACCGACTGATCAGCCGGTGGTACCGGGAACACCTCCTTTCAGTCTGAAAAAGGACAGTCTGGGTAAGGAAATGGTCACCAGTACCTCCGTTGTCATAACATTAAAAAACAAATGGTATGAGCAATACTCGGACAGGAAGACACCGGAGTCGGAGCCCGGAGAGTGGTCCTGGCATTTCAGGACGCCTGTAGAACTGGATGAGATCGGTCTCCAGCTTATCCCCCCCATCGATGATCTGGCTGATAAGCTGGAAACAGGAGATGAAGCCGTCGATCCGCTGAAGTTCAGGAAAGTTGAATATGACAGCGGAGTGACCATCGATGTCGGCGTTGTGGAATATGTTCCGGGGATGGATTACAATGACCTCGAAAACATCCCGGCCGACAAGGTGATAGGTCACCCTGTGACGCCCAATGATCCCTATGAGGATGTTAATGCCGAAGATAATGTACGGGACGGCCGGAGACACAATGTCGACATCACACTGTACGACCTTGAACCCAACAAGACATATGTCATCTGGGTGAGAGCGGTCCGCCGCAGCCTTGATCTGATGTCGGGCCCGTCAGACCCCATCATCGTGACTACCCTGCCTGATTTGCCCATTGAAGCTGAAAAGCCCACTGTGCCTGTTTTTAATTACCATCATGCAGGAGATACATATATAGATCTGGGCTGGAACTTCAACAGAGAATATGTATACTACCTGGAATACGGGACTGTTGATGACAGGTCAAAGGCGACGAACAACATCATGATAACTCCTGAGGAACTGGAGTATGCCACATACTACAGAGTAGATGGCCTTACGCCGGACACGGTCTATTATTTCTGGATACAGGCCGAGGCGTCCAGTGCCGCGGGGGAGAAGAAGCGCTCTGACTTCAGTGATTCCTATATCGTGAAGACTGAAAAGGAGATCCCGCCAGACACACCACTGGGCTTCGGGGTCAAGGGCACACCCGGTTCCATCACCAAAGACAGCATTACCTATGAATGGATAGCTGTTGAAGGCATGGAATACATACTTGAAATAAGTGAAAGCATCGATTATACGAACAGCACCAGGTATCATATACGTAATGCATCCGAGTTCACTGCCGGCAACCTGAGATCCAACTTCAGGTATTATGCCAGGCTGTATGCATATGATCCTGTAAAAGGGCTGGCATCGGCACCCACCCAGAGCATAATTGTCAGGACCCTCCGGTCTGTCGACGATTATGATTCGGACGAGGATACCGAATATGTTATTGAAGGCGATTTCATTATAAAGGACAGCTATGCAGTAAACGGCACCTGGTCGGTCAGGATCACAGGAGTCAATGCAGACCGCTTTATACAGCATGTGCGTACCGACAATATCCTCGATTACATCATCGACCTGAAAACCATGCCCCACGGGACAAAAAAGATATCACTGGTGATATCGCAAAGAGTGTTCAAAGCGCTGGGTACTCTTGGCGAGAATCTGATAATCAGGACTGTCAATAATACTGTCATTATCCGTCCGGGAGTGATGGCTGACAAAAATGGAATATACGGCACACCGGCCCGTGAATCTGAATTCATTATCGATATTACCCTGCAGGCGGACCCATCAGGCGATACAGGAAACATGACATTCAAAACACCTGTATCGGAGATAGGGGTAAGCCTGACTGACGGACTGTCAAGAACTGTCGACAGTTTCGGTAAACCGCTGAAGGTGGAATATGAATATACTTCAGCGGGATGGTACGATTCGGATGCTACATTCGGCTATTATCTGCCATCGGGTGATAAAACATGGAAAAAGGTGCCGGTACAGAGAAGCTACGACTTTGATGCGGGCACAGGTACTCTGGCGTTTGAAGTGCCCGTTCCCGGCAAGCTTGCGATAGCTGACCAGGGGATCGATTTTTACACCGATATATCGCGCAGCTATGCCAGACGCGCCATTGCCAGCGTTGCATCGGTCCATGAACTCAAATCTGTGACAGGTAAAAAATTCGAGCCTGAAAAGGATCTTACGGTGGGTGCAGGCGTCAAATTTATGCTGGACATAATGGACGTCGATTACGGCATCAATTACATGACACTGGCTGCCAGAGCCGGTATCATAAATGCAGCGGATACAGGCCGGTCAAGTGAGAAGTGTACCAGAGAGCAGCTGATATCGATGGCGGCAAGAGTATGCGAGATAAAAACGGGGGAAAGAGCTACATCTGACCAGACTGATCTGTCGGTCTACAAAGATATAGGACAGGCGAGCCCCGCTTTACTGCCGCGTATAAGGTACGCATACCGTACCGGTGTTATAACCAGCAGGTTTTCCGATATGCTGGGACCCAAAGATACAGTGACGCGGGCGGAGGCAATGGTGCTGCTGGAGAAGCTGCTTCGCTACGCAGGTGAACTGTAAAAGCCAGACTGCCTGAGGCACAACGGGTGGCTTGCCGCCTGACTGCGCTGCCCGGCCTTGACATAGTGATATCCGGATACGAATTTAAACATAAACAGACCGACATTTATCGTGG
>DGEE01000147.1:0-2854 GCA_002385815.1 Hungateiclostridiaceae bacterium UBA3934 | reverse complement strand
GGACACTGCAGGCGAATGTCCAATAAAGGGGGCATACCATGAAAAGGTTTTTAATTTGCATTTTCACTTTTGTATTAATTATTTCCGTTTTTTATATCATGATGCACAAGTTCAGTCTAAATGGCAACGCGACGGGAGAAGCCGCGATCAGGGCTTTTGATGCGACCAACACCATAGATGCTGATTTTGACAGTGGACATGAAATAAATTACATAATGAATAAAAATAAGAAGATGCATATGGATAGCATCGCCGATGACAACGGCGGAATACTGACTGGCCGTGCAGGATAGGATCGCAAAACAAAAGATGAAGAAGGGGAGAGCAATGTGTCCAGACTGATTATACAGGGAGCCAGACCTCTGAAGGGAAGAGTACGTGTCAGCGGAGCGAAGAACTCGGTGCTTCCGATCATCGCAGCATCTCTGCTGGCGGACGGAAGAAGTGTTATAGAAGAAGTACCATATCTGAACGATGTGAAGATCATGTGCGAGCTTGTCAATTCACTGGGAGCATCTACAGAATTCCCGGATGACAGGACCCGGCTCGAAATCAGCAACAGTTCGATGTTGAACACGACTGCACCTTATGAACTCGTCAACAGGATGAGGGCATCCTTTCTTGTGGCAGGACCGCTGCTGGCACGATGCGGTCATGTGAAGATATCGCTTCCTGGCGGATGTGCCATCGGCTCAAGACCTGTGGATCTGCACCTTAAGGGCTTTGCAGCCCTTGGCGGCTCCATTACGCAGGGACATGGATATATTGAGATAAGAAGCGGTGGCAGGCTGAAGGGAGACAAGGTCTACCTGGATTTCCCCAGTGTTGGTGCCACTGAAAATATCATGATGGCGGCGGCGCTGGCAGAGGGCCACACAGTCATTGAAAATGCCGCAACAGAGCCTGAAATAACAGATCTCGCAACATACCTGACATCCATGGGAGCGGACATAAAGGGTGCGGGAACCGATACCATAAAAATAAATGGTGTAAGGGAGCTGTATCCTGCAAATCACACAGTGATCCCCGACCGCATAGAAGCGGGGACCTACATGGTCGCTGCCGCGATAACCCGCGGTGACATAATAATAGAAAATATCGTACCTGACCATCTGAAGCCTGTAACTGCCAAGCTGAGAGAGTCAGGGGCGGAGATTTCAGAGGAACTGACTTCTGTAAGGGTAAAGGGCAACAGGATCGACCCTGTCGACATAAAAACACATCCATATCCCGGCTTCCCCACGGACATGCAGTCACAGATAACGTCGCTCCTCAGTGTGGCATGCGGCACCAGCATGGTGGTCGAGACCATATTTGAGAACCGGTTCATGCATGTCTGCGAATTGAAAAGGATGGGGGCAAACATAAAGGTGGAGGGCAGAAGCGCAATAATAGAGGGCTGCAGCAGACTGAGCGGGACAAAAGTCAAAGCTACAGACCTGAGAGCGGGAGCGGCACTGATACTGGCGGGTCTCTGTGCTGAAGGCACCACTGAAATACTGGATATAGAGCATGTCGACAGGGGGTATCTCAGGATCGACGAGAAGCTGAAACGACTCGGAGCCGTTATCAGCAGATCTGACGACGAGTGAGGAACGCTTTTCACGGACATCCGCTGCATACTTTCGTCAAAGGCGAATATATATTACAAGACATAAAACAAACATGCTGCGGGGGTCCTGATGAAAAAGATTCTGTATTATACAGCCCTTATGGTCCTGATCGTTATACTGCTCCCTGCGATCATAGTCAGAGGCTGCGGTCCTGCCCCTCCGCAGAAACCGCCGGCTCCCGAGATCCCGGAAAAAGTGTACGACATCACGGTTTACAACAAGGATACGAAGCTGACAGAAGTGATGGACCTGGAAGAATACATAAAGGGAGTGGTGGCGGCAGAAATGCCGGCCGATTTTGACCTGGAGGCTCTGAAGGCACAGGCGGTGGCTGCCAGGACATTTGCATACGGGCGTATGTCCGGAGCTTACCGGTCAAAGCAGGGAGTCCATGACGGCATAGATATCTGTACTGATTCGACTCACTGCCAGGCATGGATGAGCGCGGAAAGTGCAAAAAAAAGATGGGGCATATTATTCGCATCCAGGAACTGGAGCAAGATCGAAAGAGCTGTTAATGAAACAAAGGGCTTGATAATCGTATATCAGGGCGATGTCATAAATGCACTTTTCCATGCCAGCAGCGCGGGCAGGACGGAAAATGCCGAGGACGTGTGGGAGGGAAAAAGCGTGCCTTATCTCCGCAGTGTGGCCAGCAGTGATGAGTCTTCAAAGGGTTACATCACGACAGTGACGATAAGTGAAGATGAACTTACTGAAAAGCTGCAGGAAGCATATCCGGAGGAGGAGCTGCCGGAAAGTCTCGCCGATGATATAGAAGTCATAGATATCACCGAGGGCGGAAGAGTAAAAACTCTGAGAGTTGGCAATATTATCATGAAAGGCACCGAGTTCAGGTCTTTGCTGGGTCTGAGGTCCGCGTGTTTCAGCATCAGCTCAGGCGATGAAGGCCAGATCAGCATAACCACTACGGGCCACGGTCATGGGGTGGGGATGAGCCAGTGGGGAGCCAATGCCCTTGCAAAGACCGGCGGGACCTTCAGTGAGATACTCAGACACTATTACACAGGTGTTGATATTGTATCCATATCCGATCATGAGGCTTCTGCTCAGAGAACAGACAACTGAAAACATGCCGGGATCCCATGAAAATAACCCCTGATAAATTAACTCCGTATGTATATAGCTGCCATATTCGGCAACAATAATATACGGAGGTGGAATTTGTGAATATGAAGAAATCGTTTCCAGATGAGAAGGGCAATAAATTCAGGGAGTTC
>DGEE01000031.1 GCA_002385815.1 Hungateiclostridiaceae bacterium UBA3934 | reverse complement strand
AAAGTAGTGCCCCCGGCCGATATCCCGGAATTAGATAATATGGCACGGGGTGTTTAAACAAAAACCGGCGATTGAAGACAGGCGATTGGGTCAATTTTTAACCGGCGATTGGGTCAAAAATATTCCGGCGTTGACACAATTGTCTGAAGTACTTAAATCCGGCCTACGGGCTGCCAAATATTCCTTTTCTCAGGCTATAATCCTTAAATGCCAAAAGTACACCGGACATTGGTATATAGTTGAATATCAACACAAACGCAAAAGGAAGTATCGCTAACAAATACAATTGGATATAGCGGTTCCTGAAATATTGGACTTTGTTTTTCTTTATACGCTCCATTTGAAATCTCCTTCGTCCCTTCAGTGTCATAGAGCTAAAGATGAATGCCGACCCACATATTTATGATAAGAATAACCATACAGATACTGAAAGAGGCTATCTTTGCAATATTGGTTCAGAAAAGTTCCATGGTACTTTTTTTAGCCATGTTGGAAAATAAATACAGGCAACGAAATTCTTCTGTTGCCTGTATTATTGTTCATATACGAATTATCGAGCATTTCAAATCCGGAAACTATATTTTCCTTCTGTCACTAAGGGTGCAGCATTTTGTCCGGATCAAGGGCTTTTACCCGTTGCATATTTGCATACCATGATATCCCCTCAATACACTCCAATGAATGAAAGTGTGGGTGCAACTCTTGAATCCAGGATACGGATGCGAATTTTGTCCGTAACAAGCGGAGTAAGCGGAGCTATTCTTTTGTACCCTATAACTGTGCCATCATAAACTGTTTTGTACTCTTCGCCCAGATTAGCTTCGATCCTGAACGACTCGACTCTCTGGCTGCAGTTAATATTTTCTTTCATTACAATATAACGAATCAGTTGCTCGTTTTCCCACGTGATATCTATTACTGCTTCAGTTATTCCGTCATCAGTTCTGAAATATTTCAGATAATTATCTTCCCTTACATTATCGATTCCATATCCGCGCATGAAAGAAGACACTGCCAACTCGGCATCATTAAGCAGGTTTTTTGCAAATGCATGTCTTATGAAATCTCCCAATTCTTTTAGTCTCTTCACGTCATTTTCATGGAAAAGACCGTCTTTCGTCGGGGGTATGTTAAGCAAAAACGTAGCATTGCCGCCGACGGAGTTAAGATATATATTTATCAATTCCTCCAGCGGGCGAACCTTATCATCTTCCTCCTCATGATAAAACCAACCGGGTCTGATGGACGTATTGACCTCAGCAGGATACCATATCAGATCTGTTTCATCCCTGAGAATTTCCCTGCTACCCAGATCCTGGTCAGAAGCCGATATTTCCCTTTGCCTGAAGCTTTCGTTATCTTCTTTCTGGCTTTTATCAGCTATCAACTCGGTTTCCCTGGTTCTGGCCGGAACAACACTCCATTCAGACTTTCTCGTGTAACCAGCTTCATTACCGCACCACCGTATATCGGGGCCGCATACGCTGATACATGCATTGGGTTGCAGTTTTCTGACGACCTCGTAGTAACGCTCCCAGTCATAAACCTGCTTCTTCCCGTTGATTCCTTCTCCGCATGCGCCGTCGAACCATACAGAAAAGATTTCACCATAGTTTGTCAGTAGCTCGGTAAGCTGGTTTACAAAATAATCATCATACGGTTTTCCGCTTCCATAGGCTGGATTGTTCCTGTCCCACGGCGACAGATACACTCCAAATTTTATACCGGCTTTCCTGCAGGCATCCGATACTTCCTTTACTATATCGCCTTTCCCGTTCTTATATGGGCTGTATGCAACCGTATGCTTCGTATATTTGCTCGGCCATAAGCAAAATCCATCATGATGCTTACATGTCAGTATAAGTCCTCTCATCTCTGCTGATTTTACAGCATCAACCCATTGCTGCGCATCAAATTTCACAGGATTAAATATAGAAGGGCTTTCACTGCCGTCTCCCCACTCTTTCCCGGTAAATGTATTGACTGTAAAATGAACAAAACTGTAAAATTCCAACTGTTGATGTTCAAGCTGTCGCCTGCTTGGTACAACTTGTATCAGACGCCTGTCTAAATTTCTCATATGCTGTACCCTCCGTTGACTTGATTATTCTTCCTTATTTCTTTTGATATAGATGTCAAATCCCCATGGCGGCAAAGTTATGCTCCCTTTTATCTCTTCTCCTGAAACCATGCTTTTCCCGCCATCTCCTATATCTATTGATTTCTGTTCCGGTGTGAAATTCATAACAAAAACAAAGCAGTCTTCACCATCGGTGCGCATCTGCGCAGTACATCCATACGGCAAACTGCCTTTTATGGCTCCGGTTATACCCAGTTTATCTATCAGCATGCCAAAGAAGTCATCCTGAAACTGTTCGTCAAGTCTTGCAGCTACAAAATATGCCTCTCCTTCTCCAAAGTTGTTGACAGTCAGTGCAGGATAAGATGCATAGAAATCTTCGCAATAGGTACCTATTATCTTTGCTCCTTCTGCATGGACAATTTCACAAAAATCACGAGCTTCATACCTGGTTCCGTTCCATTCTACATGTCTTCTTTCCTCATCAAAAAGGCTGTCCAGTTCTTCACACCAAATGCCGAGCACTTTCCGCAGTGGCCCGGGAAATCCGCCAAGGAAGCAAAGATCATGCTCATCAACGTAACCTGTCATATAAGTTGCTACGAATGTACCGCCCCTTTTCACGAAATCTTCAATTTTCTCCGCCATACCGGGACGAAGCATATAGAGCATCGGTGCTATAACAAGCTTATAACCTGAAAGTTCCTTCGTGCTGTCTATAATATCAACCGATATCCCCGACTTCCAGAACGGTGCATAATGCTCCTTAAGCGTTCCGATATAGTTCTTGTTGTGCTTGAAGCCCTGGCATATTTCGAGGGCCCATCTGTTTTCCACGTCATAAATTATCGCAACATCAGAAGGCTTTGAAGTCCCTACTATAGCATCCAGTTTTTCAAGAGTCTCCCCTGTCCCGGCTACCTCGCGGAATACACGTGTATGTTCCGTACCCACATGGTCGACAACAGCACCATGGAACTTTTCATAAGAACCACGCGACTTACGGAACTGGAAGTATTGCACGGTGTCACTGCCATGGGCCACTGCCTGAATGCTCTGAAGCTCGTGCAGACCAGGCCTTCTCAGCTTGCCGACAGGCTGCCAGTTCGTAGCAGACGGGCTGCTTTCCATCAGCATGAATGGCCGACCATCTTTCAGCCGCCTGTTCATATCATGGACCATCGACGTAAGCAGCGCTGTATCTGCGTCACTTTCATCACTCCGCCATATCGGGTAATTGTCCCAGGATGCAATATCCATTTCTTCTGAGAGCCTGTAATAATTAAGGCCGTCATAGAGCCCCATCATATTCGCAGTGCACGGCACATTAGGTGTCAAGCGCCTGAGAGGTTCCATCTCCGCCTTCATGAAATCGGCAGTCTGCTCGGTCACAAAACGCTTCCAGTCCAGGGTCAGTCCATGGACACTCACTTCACCAATTGAGGAGGGAGATTCGATCTGGCTCCAGTCCGTATATGTATGGCTCCAGAATGCGGTCCACCATGCGGCATTCAGTGCGTCCAGAGATCCATAGCGCTTTTTCAGCCATTTGCGGAAGGCCTCCTGACACAGCTCACAGTGACACTCTCCTCCGTATTCGTTTGAGATATGCCATACGGCAAGCGCAGGGTGGTCTTTATACCGCTCTGCCAGCTTTGTGTTGATATTTTTCACTTTCTCGCGGTAAACAGGAGATGTATAGCAGTGGTTATGCCTCACTCCGTGAAGGATCCTGCGGCGGTCCTCATTCACCCTGAGCACCTCCGGGTATTTTCTGCTCAGCCATGCAGGTCTTGCCCCCGAAGGGGTCGCAAGCACCGCGGCGATACCGTTTTCAGCCATCAGATCCATTACCTCATCCAGCCATGAAAAGTCGAAACGGCCTTCTTCCGGTTCCAGCGCAGCCCAGGCGAATATGCCGACAGAAAGCGTGTTGATACGGGCAAGGCGGGCGAGGCGCATATCTTCCAGCCAGATCTCTTTTGTTGCGCGCCACTGGTCAGGATTATAGTCTCCGCCGTGGAGTATACAGGGGAATCTTGGGACGATCGGGTCAAACTTCATGAGATAACCTCCTTCATAATAATTGGCATACAATTGTAGCCGACATTTTTGTGAGTATATGTAACCAGGCTGCCATAACACTCCGTTAAGCAGTCCACTGATTAATTCAGGCTGATTCAGACAGTTTCAACTATATCTACCTCGTAAGGGTCCAATGTTATGCAGTTTCCATATATCATACCTGTCAGCAAACTTCTTGCCGTACCTGCCAAATTTAACGTACATACCTGATTGAGTGTGTTTATATAGATTACAGTACCTTTATCAAGGGTCCTGGCAACGACTCCTTTTGGCGTTACCATTCCTCTTTCGATTCCCAGTTTATCACACAGGAACATCAGAAGCGCAGGCATAATTACTTCGTCTGCCGGTATCGCAACATAGATCGCCGTTCCATTCCCATATTTGTTTACCGATATTGCAGGGCAAGTTTCAGCTACACCTGCAAATTCAGCCAAACACATGGCCGTGTTCAGTTCAAGTATTTCATAATAGTCAATATTGACCTGATAGTCGAAACCATTGAAGCAAATACCGGGGCTCTCTCTGCGTATACCCGGATCTGTTTTGTCAAGCCCACCTTCATTCACGTCTCCGACATGTGAACAAGTTCTTTCAAAAGCATTGGCCCTTATTCCAAAAACATCATGCAGCAGACCTGGCATCGGTGTATCGAAAACCTGATTATACTGATTGACCTTTGCCGAATACGCAGTCATTACTACTGTACCGCCGTTTTCTACATACCTTCCGATTGTTTCAGCAGATCTTTCATCCATAAGACAATGCCCGGGTATGAGAATAAGCTTATAATCCTTTTTTACATTCCTCAGGTCGATGATATTACAATCCATATTTGAATGGAACAATGCTTTATACGTGTTCATGTTTTCCGGGGCTGGGCTTATCTCACCTTTATATGAACTGTAGTTTCGTTTTTGCCTGTACAGTACAACAAGCAGCTCCTCTTTCATTATGCTTCGGATTACCTTCTCTGAGACTGTTATTCCTTTGTTTTAATTGTTACATGCACTCGTCGGTATCCATAACGACGTTGGTTCTCATAAAAAATATCTTTAACTTCTGCTCTCAGGCTGCCATATTTATCGGGCTGTTTCTGAGTTTCTTTCTGATAATAATAACTGCTTTTTGATAAACCCGTCATCTCGAGCAGGTCATTCAGTGGATATTTTGTCCTGAGGGCATCGATCAGCATGGTTTTTTCTCTGTTTGTCAGATCCCGCTGGTCGATGCCCAGGCCTTTTTTACGATTTCTGTCGCCTTTTTTAGAATATCCAGTTCCATTTTGTCATCTTTGTCATCGGGAATCTCTCGTTTTCCGGACTTCTTCATAGCTTTCTTGTTCTCCTTACCGAGCAGTTCATTCTTCCATTTATACAGGACACCCCTGCTGGTACCCATCCTGTCAGCGACGGCAGCCGCAGAAACTTCCCTGGTGCACAGTTCAATGACTGCATCTTTTTTCTGCTCTTCAGAAAATTGTACCATTGTGCCGCGCTTAATACGAGCTTTTCTTTCACCAGGTGCAAGTTCGTCGATCCATTCCACAAGTTCATACCGTGATGGATATCCTTATACTCTCACCGTGCGGGAAATATTATGGCCATGCTCCAGATAATAATCAACAGCAGCTTTCATTTGCTCAGTTGTATATTTCGGTCGCTTGATGTATTGCTTGTGCAGATCACCTGTTTCCTTATATTCTTTATACCGTCGAACCAACATTTTGCGATTCGGATACCCGAGTTCCCGCACAGTATCGGCTGCACATAAATCATACTTGACGTATAACTTTACTGCTTTCATTCGTTCTTCATAGGAATACATAGGATACCTCCAGACTT
>DGEE01000048.1:15691-17519 GCA_002385815.1 Hungateiclostridiaceae bacterium UBA3934 | reverse complement strand
AGATGTGTATAAGAGACAGCCCAATATGATCGATTATTTTTGGAAGCTCATAGCCACGGATGAACAGAGAGAAAGGCTGGAGCTGTTCGTGCCGACTGAGTACAACAATGTGTCCATCGATAATGACGGATTCATTTATGTCACCACTGGAAGCATAGCATTGGAGGATATCGATCATGCGATAAACACAAGGTCGAAGGATGACAGATTCGCTCCTGTCAGGAAGCTGAACCCGACAGGTACTGATGTTCTGAGGAGGAACGGATATTTTCCGCCAGTGGGAGATGTGTATTTCAGATCCCGTGGTTATGCGGAAGCAGGCAATTCCCAGTTATATGATATCTGTATTGAAGATTCAGGCATCTATAGTGTGCTGGATAAGAAAAAAGGAAGGATCTTCACATACGACACAGACGGCAATCTGCTTTACCTGTTCGGTGGTATCGGCAACCGGCTGGGCAACTTCAGAGACCCTGTTGCCCTGGATGTTATAGACAATAATTTCGTCGTGCTCGATTTCAATATGAGCCAGATCACTGTGTTTGAACCGACAGAATATGGAAGACTGGTAAGAGAAGCGGTCGAACTCCATCTCACGGGCAAGTACGACGAGTCGGCTGCCAAATGGGAACAGGTGCTCAAATTCAATGCAAACTGCGAACTGGCGTATATAGGAATGGGAAAGGCTTTGCTGAGGAAGGACGATTTCAGGCAGGCTATGAAGTATTTCAGGCTCGGGAACAAAAGAGATTATTACAGCAAGGCATTCGATCTTTACAGGCAGGAAGTTATCGGTGAAAACTTCGGCCTGGTGGTATTGGCGATCCTGGTACTGTATATAGGATCGAAGATCCTGAAGAGGGTACGGACCAGGAAAAGGGAAGAAATCAAAGCCATGGGAAAGGTGGAAGCATAAATGGAAGTATTACGCAGTCTGAGATATTCATTGTATCTTATATTTCACCCATTCGACGGCTTCTGGGATCTGAAGCATGAAAAAAGGGGCAACCTTAAGACAGCTTTGATAATAGTCGCAATGGTGGGTGTCACATTTATACTGCGGAGGCAGCTTACAGGCTTCATACTTAATGAAGTAAAGCTGAGGGAGCTCAATGTGATCGTAGAAATACTCAGTATTGTGGTTCCGTTTTTCCTGTGGTGTGTGGCCAACTGGTGCCTGACTACGCTGATGGACGGGGAAGGGAGCTTCAAGGATATAGTGATAACCAGTGCATATGCGCTGGTACCGCTGGTTTTGATCAATATCCCCCTCATTGTTTTCAGCAATATTATCACTCTTGAGGAAGCAGCCTTCTATGTGTTCTTTGATATATTGTCCATTGTATGGGCCGGTCTGCTTCTGTTTCTCGGCACGAGCGTCGTGCATCAGTATTCATTGGGAAAAACATTCCTTACCTGCATTTGCGTTGTGATAGGTATGGGATTGATCATATTTATAGCATTGCTGTTTTTCAGCCTGCTTCAACAGATGTTTTCCTTCTTTTATACGATATATAAGGAAATCGCACTGAGACTATAGGGGGTGTAAAGAAATGATTATGAAAAAAATAACTGCTCTGATAATCACAGCCGCTCTTCTTATGTCTTGCAGTGCCGCTTTTGCAGATGCCGGCAGCGATCAGGCTGACAAATCAGCTTTGCAATCAATGAAGATGGTTGCTGAGAATGATTATCTGGCGCTGTATATCAATGAAGAAACCACTGAAGCTGCCGTGAAGGATAAAAAGACAGGTCAGGTATGGTATACCAATCCTCCGGACAGGGCTGACGACCCGATCGCCGCTGCTATCAACAAGGATAAACTGGC
>DGEE01000048.1:9612-15588 GCA_002385815.1 Hungateiclostridiaceae bacterium UBA3934 | reverse complement strand
AGGATAGTGTACAGGATCGGCAGGGAGGAGAAGATATATATCCTTCCCCAGATAATCAGCAAGGAAAGAATGGAAGAAAAGATCCTGAAGAATCTGGATGCAAAGACCGGCAAGCAGTTGGTCAGCAGATACAGACTCATTTCATTGGAGAAGGCGAAAACCGAGAAGCAGCGTCAGGATATGCTGAAAGATTTCCCGACTGCAGAAAACGGTGATCTGTACGTGTTGGGAGACAACATAAGGGACTTCATGAAAGAAAGCCTGCAGGAGATAGTCATATCATCCGGCTATACGCTGGAGGATATGAATGAGGATCATGAAGCAAATAATGTGCCTGTGGCAGAAGAGAATAAAGAGAGATTCATAATACCGCTGGAATATACTCTGGAAGAGGACAATCTGGTGGTCAGAGTTCCGACTGATGAAATCGAATACAATGCGGATTCGTATCCGATATATACGATGTCGCTGCTGGAGTTCTTCGGAGCAGCGGGAACAGATGAAAGCGGATATATCCTTGTTCCGGACGGATCTGGTTCGCTTATATACCTGAACAACAAAAAGTTCAATACACAGGCATATGCCATAGATGTTTACGGTTACGATGAGTCGATACCGATACCCGAGAGAACCAGCATCATCGAACAGGCATATCTCCCTGTCTATGGCATGAAAAGGGGAGACAATGCGTTTTTTGCCATAATAGAATCCGGTGATGCCCTGTCAAGGGTCTGGGCTGATATCAGCGGCAGGCTGAATTCATACAATACTGTGTATTCGTCTTTCATACTCGTGCAGAATGATGTGCTCGATATAGGTGACTTTTCCGGAAACAATACGATCATGGTGTATCAGCCCAGGGTTTTCAAAGGCGACATAAAAGTCAGGTATAAGTTCCTGAAGGGCGAAGATGCAAATTATGCAGGCATGGCGGCCTATTACCGCAGCTATCTGGAGAAGCTCGGGATGACCAGAGAAAAACCGCGGGAGAACATCCCCTTCTTCCTCGAAGTCATAGGGGCCATCGACAAGGTCAAGCCCATACTGGGCATTCCGGTGAAAACGGTGGAACCACTGACGACCTACGAGCAGGCGATGGAGATAATAGATGAACTGAATGATGCAGGTATAAGTGAAATAGTTCTTAAATATACCGGTTGGGCAAATGGCGGCATAGACCATACTATTCCCAAAAGCCTGAAGCTGATGAGGAAGCTGGGTGGAAGCAAAGGCTTTAAGAAGCTTCAGTCCTTCCTTGATGGAAAGGGCATAGAGTATTTTCCGGAGCTCGGCTTTATCCTGAATTACAGGGATAAGCTGCTGGACAGTTTTATACCTTTGCTCCATGCTTCACGGTACATAACGAAAGAAGTAGCGTCAGTGTTCAGGTTCAATCTGGCGACAAATATGCCATACAGGGCAATGGGTACTTTTTATGTGATAAGTCCGACCAGGATCCCGTCCATCGTCGACGGAATGATAAAAAGCCTGAAGAAATTGTCAGTTCCCGGTATATCATTGAGAGATGCTGCAATGAAGGTGAATTCTGACTTCAAGGAGTCAAAGCTTGTCGACAGACAGCAGGCGCGGGTGATTGTTGAAGATCAGATAAAGAAGATCCGGGACTCAGGACTGTCGATCATGGCCAAGGGCGGCAATGCATATGCGCTTCCTTATACGGATTATATTTTGAATATTCCTGAAGATTCGAATCAGTTTTTCCTTACGGATGAAAGCATACCTTTCTTCCAGATGGTGGTGCGGGGCTATATCACATATGCCGGGACACCGATAAATATGGCATCCGATTACAGGAAAGCGTTCCTGAAGTCCATTGAGACCGGCTCAGGCATCTATTTCAGCTTTATCTATGAGGAGAACTCATTGGTGAAACAAACATATTTTGACCACTATTACTCCAATGAGTACAGGTTGTGGATGGATGAAGCCAGGAGGTTCTATCACAGGGCAAATGAAGCTCTGGCCGATGTACAGGGGCAGACCATCAAAGACCATGAGAAAATAGCTGAAGGTGTATATAAGACTACGTTTGAAAAAGGGAAGGAAATAATAGTGAATTACACCTCAAAGCCTGTGGAAGTCAATGGAGCTAAGGTGGAACCTCTTGATTTCAAAGTGGTTAAGGAGGGTCAATGATGAGAGGGACGATGATGACAGACAAAGCTTTGAAGGTGGCAGCCGCCCCGAAGAAAAAGAAAAGAAGAGGGCTGAATCTCAACAGAAAGAGAGCCATGATGGGTTATCTGTTCGTACTGCCTTTTATAATAGGGCTCATCACATTTTTCCTGGTACCACTGATCCAGTCTTTCATTTTCAGCATCAATAAGCTGGAGGTTGTGGAAGGCGGATACAATCTGCTGCCTGTCGGGCTCTCGAACTACAACAGGGCATTGAGGGTCCATGCCACTTACGCGAGAGATCTGGTGGAATCAGTGCTCTATATGCTCACCAATGTCCCGTTGATCATAATTTTCAGCTTCTTTGCGGCGAATCTTCTGAACCAGAAGTTCAAAGGCCGTTCACTGGCCAGGGCGATATTTTTCCTGCCTGTCATACTGACATCGGGAGTGATGCTGGTTATCGACAGTGGAGATCTGCTGCAGTCTTCACTCGGAATGACGCAGACGGACGGGCAGGAGGGGGCGTTCAGAGCAGTGGAACTGGCAAGGCTGCTGTTGAGATCCAGATTGAGCCCCACATTCATAGACTATATAATCAGTGCCGTGGACAGGATATACGAGATAGTTTCGGCCTCCGGCGTGCAAATACTTGTGTTCCTGGCTGGACTTCAATCAATATCGCCTTCATTGTTCGAGGCTTCAAATATTGAAGGAGCGACAGGCTGGGAGAATTTCTGGAAGATCACTTTCCCGATGGTGAGTCCACTGATACTGGTCAATACAGTCTACAGTATCATAGATTCGCTGACCAATTCATCCAATGTGGTGATGGGTATGATAAGGGATACTGCATTTGCGTCCAATGATTACGGTCTGAGTTCTGCCATGGCCTGGCTGTACTTTTTGGCGATCCTTGTGATCGTTGGCATAGTTGTCAAGCTTGTTTCCAAAGTTGTATTCTACTACGAATAAAAGGGGTCGGAGGTCTTTATGGATATTAAGAGTATTTTTCGCAAAAAATCAGAAGAAGACAGAATGCACCGCCGGCATTTGTATTATTCAATGGTAAGACGAAGCTGGTCGATTGTCAGAGGAGTGATAATTGCCGGGATATGCTTTCTTATACTGTATCCCACGCTGGTGAAGCTGTCAGTTTCATTCATGCCTGAACAGGACATATACGATGTGACGGTGCGGTATGTCCCGAAGTCGCCGACCCTGGAAAACTATAAAACCGTTCTTAGTGCCATGCGGTACAATAAGGCATTCTGGAATACTTTCAAGCTATCGACGCTGACCAGCGTAATGCAGCTTATTTCATGTACAGTGATCGGGTACGGATTTGCAAGGTTCAGGTTCAAAGGAAGAGGTGTTTTGTTCGCACTGGTCATCCTGACGATGATAGTGCCGCCTCAGACATTGATGATCCCGCTGTTTCTGCATTTCAGATACTTCGATGTGCTGGGGATCATTTCGGCGATCACGGGGCAAAAGGGAATAAATCTGCTGGAAAGTTACTGGCCCTTTGTTTTGATGTCGCTGACAGGGATGGGTCTGAAAAACGGATTATATATATATATCATGCGCCAGTTTTTCAGAGGCATGCCGAAAGAGCTGGAAGAAGCTGCTTATGTTGACGGCGCAGGTATGCTGAGGACTTTCGGGCAGATAATGCTGCCCAGTGCTGTGCCGGCGATGGTGACGGTATTCCTGTTCTCATTCGTGTGGCAGTGGACTGATACTTTCTACTCGAGCCTGTTCCTGATGAGAACAGATGTGCTGGCAAAAACAGCAGCCAATGTATCGAACCAGATAATGAAAGATCTTTCTGCGGATATAGGTGTGGATATATATCTATCCCCGGCAATAAGCTCGATGTATACTAACACGGGCAGCTTGCTTGTCGTACTGCCGCTGCTGATACTCTACCTGTTCGCTCAGAAACTATTTGTGGAGAGCGTCGAGCGTACAGGTATCGTTGGATAGCGGATGCCGGGAAGGAATGGCTGACAGCGCTGGACCGGACTGTTTGTAAAAAGGCAGGATATCTGTAAACAGCCTTATGGCGGGCATGGATATATTGACACTATGGTGTGTTTTTGGTAAATTTTTTACTGGAAGCAACTATATATTATAGCAGAAGTTCCGGCGGTGATGTCATTCCAGTCAGGCTTTATGATTAAAACCCATTGGGTTTTAATAAATAAAAAAAATAGGGAGGTTACATTATGTCAAGAGGTCTTAAGAAATTATTGGCTCTGTGCTTGGTAGCAGTTATGCTTACAGCTGTTATCGCAGGCTGCGGTCAGAAAACAGAGGATCCGGCTGGCGATGATCCGGTACAGCAGGATCCTGTAGACCAGCCGACACAACCGGAACCAGAAGAAGAGGAGCCGGAGCCGGAGCCGGAAGAAGTCAGAGATCTTGGCGGCAGAGTCATCAGGGTCGCAGCATGGTGGGATATGACTCCCCAGGGCGGAACTCCGGGCGGAGACCGTCAGGTGGCTCGCAGAGAGGAAATGGAGCAGAAGTATAACTTCACATTCGAGTATGTGAATATCCCATGGGATCAGACAGTTGAGACCTATTCATCTTCAGTAATGGCCGGAGATCCGTTTGCTGAGATAGCAACCCTGGAAGACAACTGGGTGATCGGACTTGCTAACAGCGGATTCTGTACTGAGCTCGATCCTTTATTCGATTTCAATCAAGATAAATGGGATCAGATGGCCAAAACGCTGTCTACTGTAAACGGAAAGACATATGGTATGGGGACCGGCCACTGGTGGCCCAGAGGAATGTTCTTCTACAACAAGAACATATTTGAAAGAGAAGGACTGGAGAATCCCTATGAACTGATGAAAAAAGGCGAATGGACATGGGAAAAGATGGAGGAGCTGGCAAGGAAGGCAACAAAGGATACTGACAACGACGGCGTAATAGATCAGTGGGGTCTTGCCGGTATCGACATGGATATTGCCATGGTAGTTGCCAATGGCGCAGAACTGGCAAGCATAGTTGACGGTCAGGCTAAGCTCAACTTCAGAGAGCCTGCTGTTCTGGAAGCATTCAACACATATCAGAGACTCTGTAAGGAAGGTATCATATTCAACAAGTTTACTTATCCTGCTGATGA
Organism: Hungateiclostridiaceae bacterium UBA3934; assembly: GCA_002385815.1. Lineage (GTDB taxonomy): Bacteria > Bacillota > Clostridia > Acetivibrionales > DTU013 > DTU013. The sequence goes on along the minus strand of DGEE01000048.1, from coordinate 10,311 downwards.
GATACCCTGGGATCTGGCAGCCAACATATTCAAAGAAGGAAAAGCTGCAATGTTCTGGTATCAGTACTGGAAGGTAGACGATTTCAGAGACAACATGGCTGATGACTATGGTCTGGTTATGCCGCCGATCGGCCCCAGCAACGCTGAGAAGAAATACTACTGCCTGATTTCCGGTCACAACTTCCAGACTATCCCGAAGAATACGAAGAACATCGAAGATATTGCATTCATCTGGAACAAGTGGACAGAGCCGTTCCCCGAAGATCTGGAGGATCCTGATGCATGGCAGGAGCCGCACTTCAACAATGTACGCGACCAGGAGTCCATCGAAGTGCTGGCTTACATGTATGAGAACAACTGTGGTAAGTCTGCTGGCTTGTTCTCTGCTGTACAGCCTGTTGTTGAAGCATGGTGGAGCGGTCAGGACGACTTGCTGAAAGGCGAGAAGACTGTTGCCGAGATAATCGACGAGAAATTTGACGCAATCCAGGCACTTCTTGACGACTTCATCGCCAACTAAACCTGGAACGGCAAACAGTAAAACAGCAAATCGGATTTCTGAATAAGAACAACAAGGCTTCCGGCGAAGTTTCGGCTTTGCCGGAAGTTTTTTTCTTGACATGTGTCAGTGTTTCTGTTATTATAATGCAGGTAAAACAAAGAAGAAGTCTTCCGCTTCTCACCTTACGGACACGTCCG
>DGEE01000048.1:4524-9370 GCA_002385815.1 Hungateiclostridiaceae bacterium UBA3934 | reverse complement strand
CTTCTTTCGGTCCGCTTTTTAATTAATATCCCGGACGGTACAGCCGGACCCGGGTGCGGAAATGATTGGTTCTGCAGAGCGGATTGCGAATGATTGAGGATCAAAATAATACTCGGAGGTGTATAGATATCAGAAGAAATGAATTGATGATCAACGAACAGATCAGAGACAAGGAAGTACGTCTTATCGATTCTGATGGTACCATGCTTGGCATCATGTCAGCGAAAGAAGCACAGAAAATAGCAATGGAAAAGGATCTGGACCTTGTTAAAATCGCGCCACAGGCGGTACCACCTGTTTGCAAGCTCATGGACTATGGCAAGTATATGTTCGAGCTGGCAAAAAGGGAAAAGGAAGCCAGGAAAAACCAGAAAATCATCACCATGAAGGAAGTTTGGGTAAAACCAAATATCGAGGAACATGATTTTGCATTCAAATCAAGGAATGCGTACAAGTTCCTGAAAGATGGAGACAAGGTAAAGGTCGGCGTCCGGTTCAGAGGAAGAGAAATGAACTATACGTCTCTGGGTATGGAAGTGCTCAATAGATTCGCAGAAGCTTTGAAGGACGTGGGAACAGTAGAGAAAAAGCCTAAGCTGGAAGGACGCAGTATGACAATGATACTTAATCCTAAACAGTAAGGCATTTCATAAGTATCCGAGCCGCCTGGCCCGGATATGAAACAGAAAACAGGAGGAATGGATATGCCAAAGGTCAAGACACACAGTTCATCCAAGAAAAGGTTTAAGATAACCGCAAAAGGCAAGGTTAAGATGAGCCATGCTTACAGAAGGCACAGGCTTATTTCCAAGTCGAGAAAGGCTAAGAAAAAACACAGGCTCGGAGCTTATGCTTCTCCTGCCGATGCAGCTACGATCAAAAGACTTATACCGTATAAGTAGGAAGGAGGAAGGTCATTATGTCTAGAGTCAAAGGTGCAATGAGAACACGCGCAAGACGCAAAAGAGTCCTCAAGCTGGCGAAGGGTTATTTCGGCGGCAAGAGCAAACTTTTCAGAGTAGCCAATCAAGCAGTGATGAAATCGCTTTCATATGCATATAGAGACAGGAAGGCCAGAAAGAGAGATTTCAGGAAGCTTTGGATAACAAGGATCAATGCTGCTGCCAGAATGAACGGCATGAGCTACAGCAAGTTTATGAACTGCCTCAAGAAGTCAGGCATCAACCTTAACAGGAAAGTACTTGCCGATATGGCAGTCAATGATGAACAGGGTTTTGCACAGTTGGTGGAATCTGTGCGGAATGCCTGAGCTGAGGATATATGTGGAGTTTTGAGGATAGGGGGCAGACAGGCCCTCTATTATTTTATGAGGGGAGAAAATGATCAGGCTTACCAGCAGCAAGAATCCTGTGGTGAAGGAGATACGGTCGCTGAGGAACAAAAGCGACAGACAGGAGAAAGGTCTGTATTTCATAGAGGGGATCAGGTTTGTCGGGGAGGCTGTGAATGAGCATGCCACATCGGGCAGCATGCCTGATATCAGGTATCTGGTCGTTTCCGAATCGTTTGCTTCCGGTGCCGGGTCTGAAAGCTTTATTGAACCTTGTATCAACAGGGGCATCAAGGTTTATTGCATGACCGACAGCCTTTTTGAGTCTGTTTCCGACACAAAGAATCCGCAGGGGATCCTGGCAGTATTGGGTATGAAAAAGGATCTCCTGAAGGATGCTGCGCTTAAGGATGGTATTTTAGTCATTCTTGATGGGATCAGGGATCCCGGGAACATGGGAACGATCATAAGGACTGCAGATGCGGCCGGCTGCGCAGGTGTCATTGTTACAGATGGCTGTGTCGATCTGTTCAACCCAAAGGTACTGAGATCTACCATGGGTTCAGTATTTCATCTGCCTGTCCTGCATTGCGGAAGCACGAAGGAGGCCGTCGATATTTGCAGTCAAAAGGGATATTTGGTATGTGCGTCCCATACTGAAGGTTCAGTGAGTATATATGATGCGGATCTGTCAGGTAATATAGCTTTTGTGATTGGAAGCGAGGCGGAGGGAGTCAGCAGTGAGGCGCTGGATAATGCGGACATGCTGATCAGGATACCCATGCCTGGCAGGGCAGAGTCACTCAATGCTGCTGTTGCAGCTTCTATTATCATATATGAGTCTGCCAGGCAAAGAGGCATGGCATCAGAATAAGTTGTCGAGACTCAACTTTTCCCGTTCAGGTATATGAGTGATGGATTTTATAAGCATCGTAGCTTCGGACAGGGCAGAGGATGTATCTTCCGCTTCAAGAAATGCTTTAAGCCTGGCGAGTGTCATGTCAATATTGTCGATTTCCTCATGGTCGATCAATGTCGACCATGTTTTTTTTGTGCTGTCCCAGTCTTTGCTGATATCGTGCAATGTTTCCGAAGCATGGTCCCACTTGCCGGACCTGATATCATTACGGATACTTTCGATGCCTGCCGTCAGTTTTTCAGAATCCTTCTGAAGTATTCGCAGTGTAAAGAGGCCAGATATTATTATAAGCGCGGTAAGCACTGTTATAGCCCCTATCACTCTGAATGTCACACCATATTTCATTTTTTTCTGTCAGCTCCTTTTTTGCGAGGCTGGAGATGTATTTTTTCTGTTGCAGTATCGATACACGCGTAAAATATTTCAGACGGACTGGTGTAATTTTGCTTTTGAAGCTGCTTTTGCAGCCAATTGCGGTTTTTGCCGGCGATGTTCAGGTTTTCAGCCAAGACGCGCCCATCGATTATCAGGTCTATTATGATGCCCTGCTTCTGAGTTTGAATATTCATATCCTCAGGTGTTAACGGCATTTTCTGTGATTTGGGTATAACGCTCAGTTGTCCGTTGGTCTCAAGGATTGCATATTCCACATCTGCGATATTGGGACAGTTGTTTATCCGCAGCTGTTCCAGCAGGTCGTTCAGTGTATAGAGCTCATTGCGGAGTGCGCTTTCAAGCAATTGCCCGTTTTCTATCAGAACTGTTGGTTTGCCGCAGATCAAAGCCCGCAGCCTGATGCTTTTTATTGATAAAAATGAGAAAAGGAGTTGCAGTATCAGCAGAGTCAGTATTGGTATGATGCCATAGACAAGGGGTATCCCGGTGTTTTGCATTGGCACTGATGCGAGCTCTGAGATCATTATCGATATGACCAGTTCAAATGGCTGCAGCTGCCCTATCTGTCTTTTGCCCATGATCCTCATGACTATCACCACAAGGATGTATAATACTACTGCTCGTCCGAACACTACCAGCATGTTTCTACCTCCTGATGAATCATCTGTTATTGTCTGCAAAGCCTGATATGGTTATTCACCGCATGATCCAGGATATATGTGAAAATACTGAGATAACGGCTTCTGCCATGTGCGGCATTTTATATCCACTTGAATATTTTGCTTCCATTTGTACAAGCTATGACCGAATAAAACAGAAGGAGGTAAGGATTATATGTCTTTGACCAATAAGGAGCTCATGCTGATCCAGGACAATATCAAGATGGCGGAAAATTCGATAAAATTCCTGCAGGCATGTGCCGGGAGTGCATCCGACGCACAAATCAAAGGGCTGTGCCAGAGCCTGGCGAGAGAACACCAGCAGGATATGCAAACGCTGATCAAGCACATAACCAATACACAGATCCAATAGGGAGGGGAAACCATGACTCAATTAAGCGATAAGGAAATTATGTACACGCTCCTGAACGAACACAAGCTTTGCGCTTCATCATTGACAAATCTGATACTCGAGAGTTCCAGCCAGGCTTTGCGCGATGATGTTGCCGGTATACTGAACAGAACATTCCAGCATCAGAAGATCATATTTGACATCATGGCACAGAAAGGCTGGTATTCGGTGCAGCAGGCAAGCCAGCAGGATATTTCCAATGCCAGGGATGAGACAGGTAAAATCCAGAGTGCCCTTGGACAAATGTGATTTTTGCGGATATTAAAAAGGGAAGCCGTACCTCTTTGCGGCTTCCCTTTTTATAAATTATTTAAAGCATTTTGATCTCGCCGTCTTTCAGATAGAAGGTCTGAGCCATCACCTGAGGGTCGATTTCGGCAAACATACATCCAAGTATTATGCAACTGTTGGGATAAATCCGCTTTGTGACGGAAATCTCGCCATCGCCTTTCTTTTTGAGATACAGCGCTATTTGCTTTCGCTCAGCCTCCATGGACTTTATCTCGTCTCTTAGTATGGACATCTTTTCGGACAGGGAATTCCGGCCGGAGGATTCAGGCTGGGATTTTAATTTCTGCATTTCTATCTTCCGGGTACTTATTTCATGGAACAATTCATCGAGTCTCCTTACAAGGGCCTGCCTGTTGAATCCGGTAACTTCAAGGGTTGTTTTTCTCTCGAGTTCAGACCCGCATATAGGCACTGATATATAAACCTCCGCCCTGATGCTGCCGCCGATGACCTGACCGTTGAATGAATCGAAAGTTACACCTTTGGCCACGATATCACTGTTGATGCAGTAATATCCGATGTGGGCTGTTTCTCCGCAAACGATTCTGGCATTGTCTGCGAATTTTACATAGACGTTTTTCCCGGCTATGATTTCAACTCTGTTTTTTGATGCGACTCCACCCTTGATATATATACTGCCGTTGGTGCTGATCAGGCTTTTTATGTTGCCCAGACCATACGGGCTGTTTATTTCTATGTCATTGGTCGCTTCCACTGAATATCCGTCGTTGATGGTGCCGTGAATCGTGACATATCCGTCGAATTTTATATTTCCTGTGGCGACACCTGCATCGCCGTCTATTTCAAGGTGATTTGAAACGCTGATTCTTCCGTCGACGTAATTTACGGCGCCACTGATTTTTGATACAAGAGTTGTT
>DGEE01000048.1:3243-4339 GCA_002385815.1 Hungateiclostridiaceae bacterium UBA3934 | reverse complement strand
ATTTCCTCGCCAAGTACATTTTTGCCAGGTGTGCCCTCCGTCGCTTCTATACGCTCTCCGAGCCAATCACCAGGCTTAACTCTGTTTATGAGCTTCATCTCATAAAAATCCACCCTGCCGCCCTCAGCGACCTGTGGCTTGGCTTCAGTCATTTCATACATCCGTATGATCGCATCCTTGCCGTCTTCAGCGGGGATGCCGCGGGCTGCCGTATATGGACGGCCAGGCTCCGGATCGTCATTGAGGAAGCTGAGATCTGTGCCGAATACCACATCATTGTTTTTCAGCAAAGCAGCCACATCATTTTTGAGCTTGTCTTTGCTGAGGCGGGACAGTTCTTCTTTTGTCATATAGAATGTGATATATGCAGTCAATGCATCAGCGGAAATATCCAGATATATCTTATCTCTGAATTCCCCGATTTTTCTGGGGCCTGCCGGAGCCGTGAGCAGCAGGCTGCGAAGAGTATTCAGGCTGGTGATCACTACTTGAGGCTGATTTTCAAGAAGAGGGTGCAGTTGTTCCAACTGAAAGCCTTTTTTATAGGTTTCAGCGAAGACATCTCTGTTTATTGTGAAGATCTTCACATATTCATTCTTGAACACAGTGTTGCCGTTCATATACACACCCCCTTTGCAGCTTTATCATTTGAGCACTGGATTTACCGAGGAATTGGAAGGTGCACATTAATGATGACGAGATGCGCCTGCATTTCCGATGCTGCAAATATGCTTCTTCACTATATTATTACCCATTATTCCATGCTCTCATTTATTATATCGGATAAATCCATGACAATTGATAACATAATTATTCTTTACATGTCTCATATTATTCTTAGAGCAAAGTGAGGTTTTATGTCAGACCTTGCTGAAACACTGCCGGGACAGAGAAATAATCCTGTTTACGGTAATTTTTCTGTGACGGGGTGTTTTGAAACTAATGGATCATGGAGATGATGGAACTGAGATATAACAGGAAGATAATTTGCTTTGCTGTCGTAATTTATTCGGTATTGGCTGGATTGGCCTTTTTACCGATGGAATATGGAGCATACGATGACAGGGGATCTTCAGCAGACGGTGGAACAGACACT
>DGEE01000048.1:0-3161 GCA_002385815.1 Hungateiclostridiaceae bacterium UBA3934 | reverse complement strand
TTATGCTTCGGAAAGGAACCCGGACATCATGGCTTCAGCCCGCAGCGCTTCCAGGACTGGTGACAGGGCCCGCGGGGCGAAAGCGGATGTGGAGCCTCCTTCTATTAATGCAATGGCCGCTGTCGTTGTAGAAGAATCAACGGGGAGGATACTCTATGATAAAAATGCACTTGCAAAGCGATCTATAGCAAGTACTACAAAGATAATGACTGCCCTGGTCGCTTTGGAGAATGCCAATGTCGAGGATGAAGTCGTGATAAGCAAAAGAGCGGCGGGCATAGGAGGTTCTACCATCGGGCTGAGACAGGGAGAAAAATACACACTCAGGGAGCTTTTATACGCACTGCTGCTGAACTCAGCCAATGATGCGGCCATTGCGATAGCTGAACACGTAGGCGGTTCAGTGGAGGGATTTGCTGTAATGATGAATAAAAGAGCTGCTTCGCTGGGAGCGGTGAACTCGAATTTTGTGACGCCACACGGCCTTGACAGGGAAAATCAGTATTCGACTGCATATGATGTGGCGCTGATAACGATAGAGGCCCTCAAGCATCCCCTGTTCTGTGAAATGGTATCTACGGTAAGCTCATATATTCCCGGTCATAATCTGTATAATACCAATGAGCTTCTCGGGTCATATCCGGGAGCCGATGGTGTCAAGACAGGATATACAGGGAAAGCTGGCAGATGTCTTGTATCGACGGCTAAAAAGAACGGCATGAGGCTTATTTCAGTGGTACTGGGCTCTCCCACCCGGAGTGCGAGGGCGGAGGCTTCGAGAAGGTTGCTGGATTATGGGTTTGAAAACTTCAGGATGTATAAGCTGATGAGCAAAGGCGAAGTTTATGCAAAGATACCGGTTTACAGAGGTGTCTCCGAGTATGTTGCCCTGAGAGCTGACAGGGACATTGTGCTTCCATTGAGCCGAAGAGAGGCAGAGATGCTGAAGGTGAGAGAGCTTGTGCCGGATATCGTCAATGCACCGGTGCATGCCGGATCAGTATCCGGATATGTTGAATTCGTACTGGAAGGCAGAGTGCTGGCGCAAAACATGCTTACAGTGAGCGAAGATATCAGAAAGACTAATTACCTGGATTATCTGAGCCTGATTTTTGAAGCCTGGGGGAGGATGTTCCGGGAAGGGATTTTTGCAGACCTGTAATAACAGGGATCGGCTGCAGCGATATCAGGTGCAAAACTGCAGAAGACAGCAGATCGCCTTGAATATGTGACCATGTTCCGCTATAATTGCTTCAGTAGTGAGGTAATTATGAAAACACTGATTATAGCCCTGAACTCAAAATTTATCCATTCTGCGCTGGCGCCCTGGTATCTGAAGACTTCGTGTGGTCCGGACTGCGGCCAAGTGCTTGTGTTGGAGCGTACTGTCAACGAGAATCAGGATAAGGTCCTGTCGTCGATCTACCTGCACAAGCCTGATGTTGCAGCATTTTCATGCTATATCTGGAATATCCGTTATGTCCTTGACCTGGCATCAAGTCTCAAAAAGCTGCTGCCGGCAACGACCATCGTGCTGGGCGGCCCGGAGGTTTCATATTGTGCTGCAGAAATGCTTCGTGACTATCCGTTCGTGGACTTTGTACTGGCCGGTGAGGGCGAGATATCGTTTCCGGGGCTTTTATCGCTGCTGGCGAAGAGATATGATAATCGCGGAACTGATGAAATGAGCGGGTCTGATGACAGATCCGGTGGCATATCCTGTGTACCTGCCGGGATCGACAGCATAGAAGGTATTGTGTACAGGTCCGGCAGCGGGATAACAGAAGCCAGACCTGCCGTGGTAAAAGATCTGGACAGCCTGAAGTCCCCATATACGGAGGAGATGATCTCGTCACTGTCAAACAAGATCGTATATTTTGAGGCTTCGAGGGGATGTCCGTTTTCATGCAGCTATTGCCTTTCATCAGCTACAGCGGGTACCAGGTTTTTTTCTTTCGAAAGAGTCTGTTCGGAACTGGACAAGCTGGTGAAGTCGGGTGTCAAACAGATCAAATTCGTCGACAGGACATTCAATGCAAATCCCGAAAGAGCCAAGGGGATCGTCAGGTACATCCTTGAACTGAATCAACAGTTGACAGGCGGCGAAACTGCTGTGTGCAATTTCCACTTCGAGGTCGGAGCCGATTTGTTCGATGATGAGTTCATAGGTCTGCTGTCAGGCGCGCCCCAAGGCCTTATCCAGTTGGAGGCAGGAGTCCAGTCCACCAATGAGGAAGCATTGGCCGCTGTGTGCAGGAAGACAGATGTCGGGAAGCTGCTCAGCAACATTGAAAAAATCAGGAGAAACGGGAACATACATGTGCATGCAGACCTTATAGCCGGGCTTCCTTATGAGGATTTCAGATCTTTCGGGAAATCCTTCAGTGATGTGTATTCTGTGAAGCCTCACCACCTGCAGTTGGGCTTCCTGAAATTCCTGAAGGGTACAAAACTGAGGGATGAGGCAGAGTATTACGGATACCGGTTCTGTGATCACGCGCCATACGAGATACTGGCGGGACACGATATAAGTGCTGAAGAGCTTATTAGGCTCAAGGGGATCGAGGAGCTTCTGGAGCGGTATTACAACAGTGGAAGGTTCATGTATTCACTGGACTATATGATCAGGAGCTTTTTCAATTCACCTTTTGAGTTCTTTGAAAGGTTTTATGTGTACAACAGGGACAACGGGCACCTGGAGTTGCCATCTTCGGTAAGGGATCTGTATCTGATACTGTACAGTTTTTATCAGAGTATCACGGTATTGCCCGGCAAATCGGGTGCAGTTGTAAAAGATAATGATCCGCCAGATGATGCTGTCTCTGGCGGACCTGCACGGAATGCCGAAAGCAACGGCGGAACAAACTCGATTTTCTGCGAACTGCTCCGTCTGGACTTCCTTGCATCAGACAATTCGGGTACTTTGCCGGAATTCTTGCAAAGGCCTGTCACCGCCGAGTTTCGCGACAAATGCTTCAAATTCCTGAAAAACGCTCCGCTAATAAACAAACTCATTCCCGAAACCACCGGCATGCTTCCCAAGCAAATACTTAAAAAAGTCCACTTCCAGCAATTCTTTTTCGGGGACGGTTCTCCACTTTCCATGGGGAGGGACAGTTCTTCACTTTCCACGGGGAGGGACCTGTCTCTTATACACATCT
>DGEE01000106.1:17767-20298 GCA_002385815.1 Hungateiclostridiaceae bacterium UBA3934 | reverse complement strand
AGATGTGTATAAGAGACAGGTCATTGATGATACCATAGAAAAGGATAAGGCTGTATGGCAGGATATACTCCTGGCGGAATGTTTTGCTGTCTTTTTCTTCCCCACTGGCGAAAGCCCCGGTTCCCTTTACCAATTCACATTTTACAGGGTGCATTGAATAGCCCATTTTAAACTGTACAGGTCCCGTATAGGTTACACTTCCGCTTTTTGTCTTTTTTCCGTATTTGAATTCGAAGGGAAGGGTGCATCCAAAAAGCCTTACATCCAGGCATTTGTTGAGGATAATTTGATTTAGTTGCTTTTCCAGCTCCTGAAAATCTTTGTCTGTATAGCCTTGCATATTCTCAGGAATGAACTGTGCCGCCCTGTATTTACCGTCAGCAAGGCTGCCATCCTCGCGTACGGTGTCCCGGATCAATATTTCGTGGCCACTATTGTATAATTCGTCTCGTATTGTCCTCTTCAACCGGACATCGGTTACAAAATTTATCCCAGTTTCGATGTCGATTCTTGGCTTGTTCAGGTCCATCGGATCGCCATTGGGATTAGCCCATTTCAGGTCATAAATGAAAATTATTTCACTTCTTTTTGCAGTGCCCATTAATTACCCTCCTTGCTATCATCATTTTCTTTCTTTTTAAACTTTGTGTATACTTCCTTTGATAGAGCCATACCAGTAGATATAAAAAAGTTTATCTGGTTTACGGTCAGCGGCCATACGGCTGGTGTTTGCAGCAGCAACCTGGAAATGATGGCTACAATTTGTCTTGAGCTCTCGTAATAGGAGTCATATTCCCGGAGCTTATTGATACACTCATTCAGTAATCCTTCAACATGTTCCTGCCGCATTTTCAGTTCCCTGAGGCGGTTTTGGAATGGTGTACTTTTCAGATTGATGTACTGTACCTCCATCACTTTTGCAGCCAGGGCCCCGATGAGAAACAGCGCGCGCTTTAAGTCTGTATCCATTGACTTTCCGTACCTTTGAAAGAGGTCATCCAGCGGATTTGACATGTCAATCCTCCCTTCGAAATTAATGCAATTGATTTCTGCAAGATATTCAAGGCTGATCAGCGCATTCAGCGCCGTTTGTTTGAATGAAATGTCTGATTCGTTTACAAAACTGTCTCGTATTTCTCTCATGAAGTGGGATAAGAGAAACAGAGGATCGATTCTAACCTGGAGAAAAACGGATCGCGTTATCTCCAGGAAAAATGAATCAAGGTCATTTTTGTGGTTTTTTCTGTCTGATTTCAGAAAGAACTTTCGGATGTAACCGAAGTTGAAACCCTTATCTGCAAGAGAAAAACGGGTGTCAATACTTTTTTTGCCGGAAAAAAGCCTTTTAATGCGAGATGGGTAAATATCATTTAGCTTAAGGAGAATCCTCTCAACCGATCCGGATTGCTCGCTCTGTATGAATAGCAGGTGGAAGCTGTTGATATCGCTGTTTTCTGTAATGATGTCCCATATTTCCAGCGAAGTGGACTGAACACTTTTCTGAGTTTTTTCATTCAATGAAAGTTTCCTGTGTATAATATCTTCGAGTAGTTCGGCCAATTCTTCAAGTGTAGACAATGAGCGAGTGGAAGGTACTAAGTAGTAACTCAGACCATACCACTGAAATTTCAGATTATCCCAGGTGTAAGCTTTGCCTCTCGCAAGGATGGTTTCACAATTTCTGCAAACAGGATAATTCATCCAGACCCTGCTACCGTTGAACCCACCACTGATATTGCCGGGTTTGTCATCGGTGAAAAATTTGAAAACATTGCTTTTTACAATGATTTCTGAGTTTGGATTACCGCACAGGCTGCATGTGCCCAGCCCGACAGCTTCTGATTTTCTGCGAAGTGCTTCGGAATAGCGGTTGAGAACAAAAGGGATGTGAAGCGGAAGCATATTGTCATAGATGATTGTTAAGGCATAGGACCCCTTCTTAAGGTTTAGCTTATCATAGTCGGAAATGATGTCTTTTTCCGAGACGGTCAGGCTCCTGTAAATCTCCTGAATTATGTTCACTTGATTATCGGTGTCGTTTTTTATATTCCCATAGTTTTTAAACCACCCGATGATTTTTACTGAGAGAGTTTTTTCGATTTCCGTTATCTGTGCTGTTGGACTGTAATTGGGTCCCATAGGTGCTTTTTTCTTCAACAGTATTCCCAAAAGTGTTTCCGCGCTGCTTTCCATGATCCTCAGGCCTTTGTACTTCCCATCCCGGTCAAGTTCAATAGCTATGATGCCGTCAAGCTTTACCTTCATGTTCGGCATCAGATCTTCCTCGAGAGGAGTAGACTGCATACCGCGTTTTGCACATAAACCGACCCGGTAGATATCCTGTATCACTTAATCACCTCCTTTCCAACAGTCTGATCAATCCAAAACATTGTGCGTTTTTGCTGCCCAGCCCCGCATCTACAGCCATTTGCAAAAGCGGTTTGGGACCGGAAAGCTCCATTGTACAGCTATAGCCTTTAATAATCGTATCCCTGTACTTGATGATATGTAATTTTGGCTGGGAAAGAGGT
>DGEE01000106.1:15921-17504 GCA_002385815.1 Hungateiclostridiaceae bacterium UBA3934 | reverse complement strand
CGGAGATTCTCTGTGCATATCCTTTGAAAATCCGGTTCTCCGGGTTGAAAATAACAGGTGTATTTTTTCCCGTCAGGTTTCATAAGTGTGCTGTAGGTGACTACGGGAGACAAGGTTTTAACTGTTATCGTATCAGAAGTTACTTCTTGACGGTCGATGGCTATGCTGCCGACATCGACGAGATTTTTACCAAGAAGCAGCCTTTTTTTCATGAGTCCGCTGGCAAAGGATTCACATATTTTGTCGACCGGGGATGCGATTTCTAATTTGATGCGGTTTCCAAAGCGAATATAGCCGGGCTGTGATCGTGCATCGAACTTGCCCATAATGTTGGAGCATGCAAATAGTTTGAATGACCTTCCGGTGCCATAGCCTTTTTCATGAAGAAACTCGGACAGTTCTTCATCCAGAGTCTTGTAAATAAAGCCTTGAATGATACTGTTATAGTATTTCGGGAGAATGATCGAATCTTTAGATATAAACTCGATGATAAGGTGCATGGAACAATTCTCCTTTTCCGTATCTGGTAGGGATCATAAATATCCAAAAACATCCAAATGGTAATAATTTTCGACTAAACCAGATCGCATTTTTCTTCTTCCTCATATTATAGCACAGTTTGCAGTCAAATTCTGCAAAAATTAGAATAATGAGAAACAAAAAACATTCTTATTTGCCTGTTTACTGCCAGCTCAAATCCTGCATATTTCTTATCTATTCAACAAAACTCACTGACCGGTTGCGAACAAATTGACACAGATCATTTGGCGGGGATCACTCAGTATTTTTTGAGAAGAGAAGACCATGTTACTCCAATGACGTGGCCACAAGGCATACAAAGGCTGGTTGTTGATGTACCATACCACAAAATAGCATATACAGAAGTAAAAATTTTATCTATTCTGCCACTTGCAATAAGGAGTTTTATTGCGCTATTATTAGAAGAAGGTAAAAGCATTTTCTTAAGTGAAAGGAATTATGAAAAAAGAGAGGGAAAAAAGTTTGATAACGCAAAAAGAAATCGCCGAAATGTGCGGTGTTTCCATATCGACTATTTCTAATGTACTGAACGGCAAGCGCAAGGTAAGTGAAGCAACCAGGCAGCGGGTACTGGAGGTCGTGAGAAAGACAGGCTATCAGCCCAATTATTTCGCGCAGGGCATGAGGAAGCAAAAAACGAATATAATCGGTATTATTGCCGAGGATCTGATTCAGTTCAGTTCACCTCCGATCATAGAGAGGATCATGGCCTACTGTGAAGACATGCATTACAGGACGATTCTCATTAATATGCGCATGTATGACAAATGGAGGGATACCTGGTACGATGACGAGGGGAAACTGCAGTCCGTATTGCAGCCTGCCATCCGGGAGCTGCTTTCCATCAAGGTAGACGGGATCATGTATGTCGCGGGTCATGCCAGGAACGTCGATTGTTTTCCTGATGATTTCGATGTGCCGGCTATCATGGTATATGCTTATTCAGAATCGCCCAAATTCGCATCCGTTGTTATAGACGATGAAAAGGGCGGATACGACATGACCCGATACCTGATCACCAAAGGGCACAGGAAAATCGGAGT
>DGEE01000106.1:0-15674 GCA_002385815.1 Hungateiclostridiaceae bacterium UBA3934 | reverse complement strand
GACTGGATAAGATATGGTGACTGGAAACGACCATCAGGCTATCGCGAGGCAGAAGGGCTGATCAGGGAAGGTGTAACGGCAATCTTTTGTCTGAACGACGACATGGCTGCAGGTGTCTACGACTACCTGTATGAGCATGATATGAAAGCGGGGGTAGATATATCCATAGCAGGATATGACAATATGGAGATTTCGGAATATCTGAAGCCTGCTCTCACAACCAACGAGATACCTTTTTCCGAGATCGGTATAAAATCGGCGGAAATCATGATAAAGACGCTGACTGAAGGTTATGAAGTCAAGCCGGGGTCTGAGATCATCAAGGTGCCTTGTCGGATAATCGAGCGTGATTCTGTAAAGCAGATTTGACAGCCGGACCAATAGAATAACGTTTGACCAGACGGATCATCGCAGTCGGCGATGCATCCGTTTTTTTTACAGCTGGCAGGTATGTTTCAACGACAAAAAACACTGTCCGTATCACGTATAAGATAGTCGTTAATAGTTGACAGTTCGCTGAAATAAGAATATAATCATTATGTAAAGTAAAACGATTTACCTTCCGGCGGAAATTAATACCAGAATAAGTGAAACTCATTATAATCTTGAGAAGGATGGAGATACGACATGATAAGAATGGTATTGGATACTGAAATCAGGAAAGGACAAATAAACAAAAATATCTACGGTCATTTCTCGGAGCATCTGGGCAGATGCATCTACGGCGGGATTTGGGTCGGAAAGGATTCTCCTATACCGAATACAGACGGAATACGCAATGATGTCATCGAGGCATTGAAAGCGCTGAAAATACCGGTCCTGAGATGGCCCGGAGGGTGTTTTGCGGATGAATATCACTGGATGGACGGGATCGGGCCTTATGAAGATCGGCCTTCCATGATCAACACGCATTGGGGCGGAGTTATTGAAAACAATCACTTCGGGACACACGAATTCTTCAGGCTGTGTGAGCTCATCGGAGCTGAGCCCTATATCTGCGGTAATGTGGGCAGCGGCACCGTTCAGGAAATGCAGCAGTGGGTAGAATATATCACTTTCGACGGGAAATCACCAATGGCGGATCTGCGGAGAGCCAACGGAAGAGAGGAACCGTGGAAGCTGAAATACTTCGGTGTCGGTAACGAAAACTGGGGATGCGGCGGCAACATGCGGCCTGAATACTATGCGGATGAATACCGCAGATACGCTACATACGTAAGGAATTTTGGTGAGAACAGGATATACAAGATCGCCTGCGGAGCCAATGCGGGAGACTATCGGTGGACCGAGGTCCTGATGAGAGAAGCCGGTAATATGATGGACGGATTGAGCCTGCACTATTATACGGTTCCAGGCGAATGGCACTCAAAGGGATCGGCAGTCGACTTTGACGAGGGCAAATGGTTCGATACACTTAAAAAGACATTGCATATGGAAGAGCTGGTGACTCGTCATTCAGCCATTATGGACCAGTATGACCCTGAAAAAAGAGTCGGTCTGATAGTCGACGAGTGGGGAACATGGTACGATGTCGAACCCGGAACCAATCCAGGCTTCCTGTATCAGCAGAATACATTGCGGGATGCATTGGTGGCAGGCATCAATCTCAACATCTTCAACAACCACTGTGACAGGGTGAAGATGGCCAATATCGCCCAGACCATCAACGTTTTGCAGTCTGTGATACTGACCGAGGGCGACAGGATCGTCCTGACGCCTACATACCATGTGTTTGATATGTATAAAGTGCATCAGGATGCGGAACTGTTGTCAATGTACGTGGAAAATGCAGAATATCGCTTTGGTGATGAAGCAATACCTCAGGTAAGTGCATCTGCGTCAATTGACAGTGAAGACAGGATCCACATCTCGATATGTAATCTGAACCATGAAGATGGCGCTGAAATAGATTGCCTGGTGCGGGACAGAGAAAATGCTGATGTCAGCGGAAGCATACTGACAGCTCCGGTCATGAACGCTCACAATACATTTGATGCTCCGGAAACCATCAAGCCTGAGGCTTTCAGCGGAGCAAGTCTTAAGGACAGCAGACTCAGGGTATCATTGCCGCCGATGTCCGTGGTGGTACTGACTATCGGATAACCGGAATTGGAAGTAAACCTCCCGAAGATATACCATGAGAGATCAGAAACCGGCATCGTTAACATTCCAAATTGCTTTGGAATGTTAACGATGCCGGTTTCGCATTGCCAGGCAGCGTTTGATCAACTGACTGCGAGATGCGTCGAAGCATATAAAGCAATGAGATTGCCAGGCTGCATATGGTTGACCGACTGCGTCTGAGTGACTGACTATGCTCAGCAACACGATTTTTCTCACATGCTGATTTCCCATGAACAGAAATGATATAATTAAATGCAGCATGGTAACAGGTATACCGCATTTCATTTTCAGACAGGAGTGGAGTATATATGGACAACAATCTGAAGACTATCATTGAAAAAAGGATCGCAAAAACGATACGAAACCTTGAGAAAAACAATATGCAGGCTTGTTATGTGGAAAGCAGGGCAGATGCAGTGAACAAGGTCAGGGAGCTTATGAGCGAAGGGCAGACTGTTGCTGTCGGCGGTTCTATGACACTTTATGAATGTGGAGTCATAGATCTTCTCCGTTCAGGCAGATATCGCTTTCTGGATCGCTATGAGGAAGGCTTGTCCCGTGATGAAGTTGAGAAGATATTCCGGGAGTCATTTTTTGTTGATACATACATCAGCAGCACCAATGCGATAACTGAGAACGGTGAACTGTATAATGTTGACGGCAACAGCAACAGGGTGGCTGCCATATGCTACGGACCGAAATCAGTCATTATCATCGCGGGATACAACAAAATAGTCAGTGATATCGATGAAGCTGTCGACAGAGTGAAAAGGACAGCGGCACCGGCAAATGCCGTAAGGCTTTCCTGTGATACTTACTGCAGCGAAAAAGGGGAGTGCATGTCACTGGCGCGGGGTGAAACCGGCATGGCGTGCGGCTGCGGCAGTCCTGCACGCATTTGCTGCAACTATGTGGTTTCAGGATATCAGAGGGTAAAAGACCGCATAAAGGTCATCATAGTCGGGGAGCAATTGGGGTACTGATCGGAAAGCAATGCTTCAGTGAAAGCATCGAGCGTTAAATGATTTAATATATCTGAAACGTCACTCTTTATGTAACCCAGCCATATTATGTAGTGCGCTGGGTTTTCTATTGCATTTTTTAGTAAAGGGTGATTTTATGATATCAAGAGATGAATATATCAGGCTTTCGCTCGAACTGAACCTGTTTTTTGCCAGGATAGCCAAAGAGCATTCCATTTTCATCGAAGCAGCATTTACGGCAAAAGACGCTGATCTGGCGCGTGAAGCCAATCATTATTTGAGGATACTCAGACAAAGCGCGTATGCATAGCTGCATGAGTATAGTATGATATGCAGAACCGATTCTTTGGTTCTGCATATTTTGTTATCAGATCAACTCTACGAGGATCTTCGATGCTTCCTCAGACCGTAGCGCTATGACTGCTCCCCTTATTTCATATGCTGTGGGATCGCCGGAAGGGCTTTTTATCAGCGACTGGACACAGGTGCCCGTAATAAGGCCGAGATCCAGCAACCTCCTTCTTTCATTTCCTGTAGAGTCGAGCTTTCTGACCCTGGCTTTTTCCCCGCAGGGGATCTTGTGAAGTGGTATAAGATTATCGCTCATCTCATGTGCCTCCTGATTATTGCAATATATTATGTAACGGTTCCGGTTTTGCAGCAGCTCCGGTCCTGTGAAAATCTTTTCCTACAGTCAATATATGTATAAAACTGTATTATGTCGCTCATATAATGTATGAGTAATATCGAAACTGTGCTGTCAATAAAATCTTTGCTTTGGGATATTGTGTTTGATATAATTCGGAATAGACTGGAAGGCAGTTTAGAGTCAGGAGAGCTAAAATGAAGATTATCATTATCGGAGACGGCAAAATAGGATATGCACTGGCGGAAAACCTGTCAAAGGAAGGAAATGACGTAACGATTATCGACAAGGATCCGGAGCCACTGAAAAAAGCCAGCGAGTATCTGGATGTCATGTGCATAAAGGGCAATGGCGTAAGTACAAAAGTCCTTCTTGAAGCAGGCGTGAAGGAAGCTGATCTGCTGATAGCAGCGACCAACAGCGATGAGATGAACATGGTATGCTGTCTTACAGCAAAAAAGCTTGGAGCGGCTCATACGATAGCCAGGATCAGGGATCCGGAATACGCTGACGAACTTTCGGTGCTCAAAAGAGAACTTGGTCTTGATATGGTCATAAACCCGGAACTTGAATGTGCCAATGAAATAGGCAGGGTGCTGAGCCATCCTGCGGCAGTTGATGTGGAGCCCTTTGCAAAGGGCAGGGTCGAGCTCGTGGGTCTGAAGGTCCTCGAAGGTATGCCACTGGCAGGCATGAAGCTGAAGGAGATATCAGCAAAGATATGCTCAACCATACTGATAGGTGCAGCGCTGCGGGGTGATGAGGCCATCATTCCCAATGGTGACTTTCAGATAGAGGAAAACGACATGATATATGTCATCGGCCGCCCGCCTGATGTACATGATTTCTGCAGCCGCGTCGGACTGCACAGCAACAAAGTCAGACATGCGATGATCGTGGGAGGGGGCAGGATAGCATATTATCTGGCTCAATATCTTGATGAGGCAAAGATAAAGGCAAAAATCATCGAGATCGACAAAGACAGGTGCTATGAATTGTCTGAACTGCTGCCCAACACACTCATCATTAACGGGGACGGTTCTGAGGAAACAGTACTGAACTCGGAAAATCTGAAGGATATGGATGCATTCGTTGCCGTCACCGGACGTGATGAGGAGAACCTGCTGACATCGCTGTATGCAAGACAGTGTGGCGTGCACAGGATAGTTGCCAAGATAAACAGGATAGCATATGCATCATTGATAAAGAGCCTGGGCATCGACTCAGTCGTGAGCCCGAAGCAGATAACTGCCAATGGCATAATAAAATATGTCAGGGGTCTGAAAAATGCCATGGGCAATCCCGTGGAAACACTGTACAGGATAATAGACGGCAGGGCAGAAGCTCTCGAATTCATTGCCGGACAATCCACGAAGTTCCTGAATATACCTCTTCGTGATCTGAAGCTGAAGAAAGGGATACTTGTAGCTGCCATAGCAAGAAAGAATCAGATCATAATACCGCACGGCAATGATGTGATCAAGCTCGGAGACAGCGTCATCCTCATTGTAAAGGACCAACGTTTCTCTGATTTCAATGACATACTGGCGCCGGGAGGGCTACCGGATGAATTATAGGATTGTTTTAAGCAGCCTTGGATCAGTCTTGTGCATAGAGGCTGCTCTTATGATACCTTCACTTCTTGTTTCAGTTATATATGGACAGGATGATGTGTATGCATTCCTCATTTCGATGTCCATATTGATCGCTGCCGGTTTCCTGCTCCACCTGCTGAAGCCAAAGGACAGTCAGATGTACGCCAGGGACGGGTTTGCGACAGTAGCCCTGTCCTGGTTTTTCGTATCACTGTTCGGGGCATTGCCTTTTTTGATAAGCGGCGTGATCTCATCTCCTGTAGATGCTTTTTTTGAATCAGTTTCAGGATTTACAACAACCGGGGCGACTATTCTGGCTGAAGTCGAAAGTCTGCCCAGAGGGATTTTGTTCTGGAGAAGCTTTACCCACTGGGTCGGAGGCATGGGCGTACTGGCGCTGATGCTGGCAGTACTTCCGTCGGTCAAGGCAAGCACGGTACACATCATGGTTGCTGAAAGCCCCGGGCCCAATCCGGGCAAGCTGGTGCCCAAAATTGGGCAGACGGTCAAGATATTGTATATCATTTATACAGCAATGACGATGGCCCAGATCATATTTCTCCTCATCTCCGGTATGCCTTTCTATGATTCAGTCGTCCATGCACTGGGCACTGCCGGAACAGGCGGGTTTTCGACAAACAACACGAGCATAGGAGCATACAACAATGTGTTCATTGAAGTGACGATAACGGTGTTCATGCTGCTGTTCGGGACTAATTTCTACCTGCATTTCCAACTGATCAGGGGCAATTTGAAATCATATATCCGGGATGCTGAGTTCCGCTTTTATCTGGGAACTGTCATCATCTCGACATTGCTCATAGCTCTCGATCTTACCGGGAAGGTATTCGGTTCTTTCTGGGAATCACTGAGGCACTCATCATTCCAGGTCAGCTCCATTATTACGACTACCGGATATTCGTCAGCAGATTACAATCTATGGCCATCTTTCAGCAAAGCCATACTCGTGTTGCTGACCTTCATTGGCGCCAGTGCCGGTTCGACCGCCGGCGGCATAAAGGGTATCCGCATAGTGCTGCTTATAAAACTGCTGCGGAGAGAGGTGCACAGGATCATCCATCCCAGATCCGTATATACGGTCAAGATAGGCGGTAAAACAGTTGATGATGACGTGCTGTCCGGAGTGACTGTTTTCTTCTTCGCATTTGTATTTATATTTGCCATAGCGCTGCTTATCGTTTCTTTTGAGGGGAAGGATATGGTATCGAACTTCACCGCCGTTGCCGCTTCCATTGGCAATGTAGGGCCTGGTCTTGGGATCGTGGGTCCGATGGGGAATTTTTCGTCATATTCGGCATTGAGCAAGGCTGTTCTTTCCTTCTGCATGATCGCAGGCAGGCTGGAGATATTCCCTGTTCTTTTGCTGCTTGCCCCGACCTTCTGGAAAAAAGTCAATATATAAGGGCAGAAAAGTAAACTTTCAGGCCTGCCTCCGATTTGAAAAAGCTGATCCAGGTTATCAGAGAATGAAGCCGTATATCAGTACACCGGCAACACCTGCCGCCAGCATTGCCAGGATTGGATCCGGCTTGAATTTCCTCAGTACGAACAGGCTGGCAATAAATAATCCCAGAGCTGCAAGATCCAGGTTTGACAGCCCTAAAGCGGAGCTCCCGTTGGCGAACAGCACAGTAAGCAATATTGACATGCCAGAGGAGGCTATCAGGGCTACGACTGCAGGACGAAGTCCCTTTATTATCCCCTGGACCATGCTAAGACCTTTGAACCTGTAGTAAAGCGCTGCAAGTATGAGCACGATGATGCATGAGGGTGTCACGCAACCTGCAGTTGCAGCTATCGATCCCGGAATTCCTGCGACTTTGGTGCCGACAAAGGTTGAAGCATTTATGGCAATAGGTCCCGGCGTCATTTGCGATATCGTCAGTATATCCATAAACTCGGTCGGTGTCAGCCAGGAGTTTATTTCTATTACCTGCTCCTGTATGAGCGGCAATGCCGCATATCCTCCGCCGAAGCTGAACAGACCGACCAGGAAGAAACTCCAGAACAGCCTCAACAGTGTCATTCCGATCTCTCCTTTCTGCTGTCATGCTGCTTTACACCGTCACCACCTCTGGTGCGGAGAGTCGTATATGCTCCGAGTGATCCTGAGATCACAAGGATGATTATAATGTTGACATCGAAGAATGATGCTGCGATGAAGGAAAGCAGCATTACGACTACCGGAAGAACGCGCTTGTTTTTTATGATCTTTGCAGCCATGTTTATGACCACATCGGCTATGACAGCAGCCACGCCGGCCTGCATCCCTCTGAACAGTGCCCGGATTATTGGATTGTCACGGAATGCCATGTAGAAAAAAGATATGACTGTAATCGTGATAAGCGGCGGCAATACTGTGCCAAGGACTGTGAGGAATGCGCCCGGGACGCCGGCCATCCTGTATCCCACCAGGATGGAGGTATTGATGGCGATAGGTCCGGGCGCCGACTGACCTATGGCGACCAGGTCAAGCATTTCGTCCTCATCTATCCATTTCAGTTCCTTTACAAAGCGTTTTTGCATGAGGGGGACGATGACATAACCGCCCCCGAATGTAAAAGCGCTTAGTGTGAATGTTGAAAAAAACAAGTTCCAATAAAAGCGTGCACCCTTCTTCAATGATCTGCTCCTTTATCATGTTGACTTACATATTGCATGCTTTTATCAGTATACCTTAAATAGTGTGGTTTTTACCAGTGGTTTTGCGGTTATTCCTCGACGCTGATGACAGCGACAGGGCAACCCTCCTCAGCTTCCCTTGCGCAGTCCTCGGAACCCTCAGGCACCTCGTCTGTATATACTTCTGCAAGACCATCATCAGCCATGCGGAATACTTCAGGACAGACCGTCACACACAGCTCGCATGCGATACAGCCATCTCTGTCGATTGATGCTTTCATTATTCACATCTCCTTTACTATCAGATTTCATGCAGACCATACCCAATATTATGGCACAAAAATCAGCCACGTATTTCGCCTTTGATCTGCATGCTTTATAATAATATTGTTTCCAACATCATCATGGATTGAAACATTTTCTTACATTTTTCCGTCTGTGCCACTGAATGAATATCCTGCCGGGTGATGTTTTCCTGAAAGGAGGTACTCCCGGCCACTGCGTCATCGTTACCGATATGGCCGTTAAGCCTGAGACAGGGGAGAAGGTCTTTATTGCAACACAGAGCTATATGCCGGCACAGGACATACATATCCTGAAAAATCCTTCAAACAGCGATGATGATCCGTGGTATCCGTTGGATATCAGTAATGAGCTTGTAATCCCCGAGTGGACTTTCACAGCAAACCAGGTGTACAGATTCGCAGACGGTGCCGATATGTAAAAAAGCTGTATTCAGCCGGTTTTGACAGATGTTTTATATAAACCGGCTTTTTTAGTATAATAAACATAGCTGCATATGAACAAAAAGACACAAAAGGAGATGCATCATGGATATCAGCAGATCCAGATATGAATGTACGGCTGTTAAGCCGGATCAGTACCCTGCAGGTGATATGCCTGAAATAGCCCTGGTTGGCAGGTCCAATGTGGGGAAATCTTCGATCATAAATTCACTCCTGAACAGGAAAGGTCTGGCCAGGGTTTCCTCAGAACCCGGTAAAACACGGGGGATAAACTTTTACAATATCGACGACACCTTATATTTTGTAGATCTTCCCGGATATGGATATGCAAAGGTATCAAAAAAGGAGAAAATATTCTGGGCTAAAATGATCGAGACTTATCTGAATACGAGAAACCAACTGAAGCTGGTGGTCATGCTTGTTGATATCAGGCACACGCCGACAGCTGATGACAAATTGATGTATAGCTGGATACTGGATCGCGGCATAGGTCATATGGTGATCGCCACTAAGGCTGACAAGATCCCGAGAGGACAGATACAAAAAAGACTTTCGGAGATCAGAAAAGTGCTGGGGATCAGGGCGGATGTCAGTCTTACGGCATATTCATCCGAGACCGGGCAGCAAAGGGATCAGGTATGGAACGAGCTGGAGAAAGCCGTGCTTGAGCAGACGGTCCACGAACAGATATGATCTGAGACAAAAGGTAAGACGGAGAAGACATGAAGATCTACTCATTTGCCCCCATCGCTGATGAAAACTGCAAAGTGCTGATACTCGGAACCATGCCGGGAGTCATGTCACTGAAAAAGCAGCAGTACTACGGATTCGAACGCAATGCTTTCTGGAGGATCATATACGCGCTATTCGATCAGGAGCCCGATAATGACTATGAGATGCGCAGGGCTTTTTTGCTCCGGCACCGCATCGCACTCTGGGACGTGCTGAAGGCGTGTGAAAGGGAGGGCAGCAGTGACAGCTGCATCAGGGATCCCGAACCCAATGACTTTGAAAGCTTCTATGAACGGTACAGGAGCATCAGGTATGTTTGCTTCAACGGAGGTCCCGCCCGAAGGCTTTATGACCGCTTTGTCAGAAAGAAAGGCACAGGGGGCCATATCAGGCAGTATTTCGATCTTCCATCCACAAGCCCGGCATACACACTCGCCTTTGAGAAGAAGCTTGAAAAGTGGATGGTGCTCAAAGAATTGCTATATCCCGTGGACCACATTGTTGATCCATTTCTTTGAACGTATCCTCCAATAGCACAACACAGCCTTGAATACTTCCTGGAGGCTTACCAGCAGGAAGACCCATACGATGTCAAGGTGCAGCACCAGGCCGCCCAGCCATGCCAGAGGCATGCCTATGAACCATACTGCGGCCAGATCGAGGAAGATAGTGTATCTTATATCCCCTCCGCCTCTCATGGCCCCAACGATGGCCACGCTGGCAAAAGACTGGAAGGGTACTATCACAGCCGCTACCACCAGAAGTCCCATGGCATTGTCGATCACTGTCTGTGACACTTTGTACGGGGCAAGTACCAGCGGTCTTGAAAAAATCAGTATGCAGCCTACTGCCGCTGAGATCACCAGTGTTATCCTGAGAAATCTGAGCGCATACTCATATGCCGTGTCATTGTCGTTTTCTCCGATCTTGTTGCCGACCATTATCAAACATGCATTGGATACACCCTGAAAGAATACGAAGGTCATGCTGCGGATCGTTGATGTGATGTTGACTGCAGCTGCAGCTTCAGTGCTCATCAATGCATATATGACCATATAGATCGAGGTACCTGTAGCCCAGACCACGTCTTTTGCTATAAGTTCGCCCGAAGTGCTGAAAAATCTTTTGATCAGGTCGGCGCTGATATTAAACAGGTCTTTTGGTTTTATCGATACAATATTATTGGATGCATAAACTGCCCACAGTATGATGAGTGATTCGATCAGCCGGGCCACAACCGTTGCGATGGCAGATCCGGCTACGCCCATGGCGGGAAGTCCGAGCTTGCCGAATATCAGCACATAATTCAGGACGGTATTCACGACTATGCCGACAAAATTCGCCACCAACGGCAGTCTTACATTTCCCGTACTCCGCAGCGCACTGGAGAAGCAGATTGAGAAGGTCATGAGCAGAAAACTGATACTCACTGGCCTCAGGTATTCGCTTCCAAGCCCGATGACGCTCATATCCTTTGAAAACAGCGAAAGTATGAACCTGGGTGCTGCAAATGACGGTATAAAGAATATAAGAGCAGCAGTCATCGTGATGATCATGCTGAGTGAAACCACTTTTTTGATCTGATCATATTTGCGGCTGCCCCAGAACTGGGAAATGTATACGGAGATGCCTCCGCCTATGCCAAGCAGTACAACATTGAGTATGAAATAAACCTGGTTGGCAAGACCAACTGCAGCTACGCTGGCATCACCAAGCTGCCCGACCAGGATGTTGTTGGTCAGGTTAAGCGATGAAGTCAGAAATTGCTGTAATGTGACAGGTATTGCAATGCTCAGGAATCTTTTTCGGAATTCCCTGTCGCCGAATATCCCCGAGCTTCGTGTTAAAGCTGTTCTATCCTGCATCATATAGCTCCGTTCAACTGAGATATGTACATTTCCCGATAATATCGGCACATTTTATTATAAAGACTACGGAGGATTTTGCTCGTCAAATTTTGCCGGCAGGTCCTCATAAATTGCTTTTTTCCTGAGTGTCATTGTTTTTTAAGGATTCTGTAATAAAAAAATTGTCAATATTGCGTTATAATAATAATGTGTATATGTGTCAGTTTACAGCACGGTGCAAAAGAAAAGGGGGCAAATCATGAAACGGAGGTCCAAATTTGCAGCAGCAACCATAATGATCGTCATGGTCATTTCATTGAGCCTGAATATTGTATTTGCTATAAATCAGTCAGCCATACCCGGCTCCGAGCAGGATCCTATAGTGAGCAAAAGCTATGTCGATGCCGCTTTCGAGCAACTGTCATCAAAAGTGCAGACACTTTTTGATGAGCTTAACAGCAAAATAGCAGAACAGGACAAGAAGATCAAGGCACTGGAAGCAGAGATAGCAGCACTGAAATCGGGTACGGCAGTGAGCACCACACCATCGGGAAGCGGCGGGGAGCAGAAGCCCGCAGATCAAACCACTGTCAAAGGTACCGTCAATGTTGCAGCGCTCAATCTTCGTTCACAGCCCACCACTTCTTCGAGTATCATCGGAAAGCTGTACAGGAACGAAACTGTAACCATACATTCAGAAAGCAACGGGTGGTATAAGGTAACAACATCCAAGGGCACACAGGGATATGTGTTCGCCATATATGTGACAAAGAAAAAATAAAGCCGCATCAGCCGGAGGCTGCTGCAGCTTTATCTGCAAGATCTGTTACAGCTTTATATTTCCGGAACTCAAGAGCTCCATGTTTTTATCGATGAGCTCTTTTCTTATTTGAACACAGGCATAGGATCTCAATGGATCCTCCGGTGTGTTGACAATATAGTCAAGCATTTTGTCAACAGTGGTTCGTGCTACGTGGACCCTTGTATCGGAAGAAGCATAATATATAAGCAGTTCTCCGTCAGCCCTGGCAACCGCACCGTTGCAGAATACCACATTGGATACGTCGCCGACACGCTCCTCGCCCTCTGGTGCGATGAGATAGCCGCCGGGTCTGTGAGTGACGACTTCAGGATGCTCAAGGTCAGACAGGAAAGCATAGATCACATAACGCAGTCCTGCAGCTGTGTTCCTTACACCATGGGCAATATGGAGCCAGCCTTTCTCTGTTTTTATGGGTGCCGGACCCTGACCGTTTTTGACTTCCTTTATGGTATGGTATTCCTTGTAATCTATCAGCATCTCGTCGCCGATGGATGCATTCTCGATGGTATCTGAAAGAGCCCATCCGATGCCGCCGCCGGTCCCGGTTTCGATGAAACCGTCCTGGGGTCTTGTGTAAAAAGCGTATTTCCCGTCTATGAATTCAGGGTGAAGCACTACATTTCTCTGCTGGGCTGATTTTGTCCTGAGATCGGGGAGACGTTCCCAGGTCCTTAGATCCCGTGTCCTTGCTATGCCGCAGGCTGCAATGGCGCTGGAGGTATCGCCGAAGGGTGCGTCCGGATCCTTGCGCTCAGTGCAGAACAGACCGTACATCCAGCCGTCCTCATGTTTTGTGATTCTCATATCATAAACGTTTATATCCGGATCATCGGTCTCAGGCATAATAATGGGGTAATCCCAAAATTTGAAATTATCTGTCCCGTTTTCGCTTTCCGCTACTGCAAAGAAGGATTTTCTGTCATAGCCTTCAACACGAGCTATAAGATATATCTTCCCATCCAGTTCGACTGCGCCGGGATTGAATACACTGTTAACACCCAGCCTTTCCATCAGATACGGATTTGTCTCCTCATTGAGATCATATTTCCAGAACAGCGGGATATGGTCTTTTGTCAGTACGGGATATCTGAACCTTTCGTATATCCCGTTGCCAGACGGCAGGGGTTCATTTTTTCGTGAGATTATTGCATTGTATTCAGCAACAAGCTGATCAAGTCTGTTTTTGAAATAATTGCTCATTATATATTCAGCCTCCTGATCGTTTTTGGATTATCTGCAGCATAAAAGGCCGGTATACATCATCTGTCTTCGTATCCGGCGACTCTGCGTATGATCTCGAAACACATCCTGCTGTTGTGGTACGGGCATTTCCATGGACTGACCTTGTCGGTCCCTGTGATACGGCTGCCGTCACGGGTGACACCCCAGTGCCATTCGCCGTTTTCACGGTCTGCAATATATTTGTCGATGAATCTCCATGTATTTAAGGCTTCATCCAGGAATGCCCCTTTTCCGGTAAGCTGCCAGGCGTTGAAAAATCCTGCCACTGCTTCTGCCTGCGGCCACCAGTCCTTGTTGTCATCCAGCTTCGAATCGTACATTTCATTGAATATGCCGCCATACGTCCTGTCTGTCCCGTTCTGAAGGACGTGTTCAGCCATGTTCACTGCAACTTCTTCGGCTCTTTCCAGAAGTGCACGGTTTCCCAGTACTTCGGCAGCTTCGTGGATCAGCCAGCTTCCTTCTATGTCATGTCCGTATGAAGTGATATTTGCACAGGGAGTCCAGTCCATTTCGAAAAACAGCCTGAAGCTCCATGTAATGCTGTCGACTATGTGTTCCATCACGTTTTCCAACAGAGTCCCCAGGCTTTCCCTGAGCTGATCCGACTTCCAGACCCTGTACAGGTTGGTATAAGCCTCGAGCATATGCAGATGAGTATTCATCGATTTTGGAACATTCATATCACGGGAACTGAGACTCATGTCAGCCAGGGGCGACCAGTCACAGGCAAGTGCTTCCAGATAGCCTCCGTATCTCATGTCTTTTGCATTCCGTTCCAGCGATTCGTACAGACTGATTGCCAGTTCCAGGGCGGCACTGTCCCTGAATGCACGGTAATACTCAGACAGGGCATATACGGTGAAGGCGTTGGCATAGACCTGATTTTTCGTATCTTTTGGTGCACCCTTGTAATCGAGCATCCAGTATACTCCCATGTGCTCCCGGTTTATAAAATGATCACGGATGTATTCGTAAGCACGGGCTGCCATGTCCCGGTATTTATTCTCATTGTAGAATCTGCATGCTGCCGAAAATGTCCAGAGTATTCGGGCATTAAGTACGGAAGCCTTGTCAGCCCGAGGATCCGTATTGTGGTCTGCAGAGATATATCCGTAAAAGCCCCCGTTTTCATTGTCCGGAGTATACTTGCACCAGAAGTCCAGTATATTTGACCTCAGTTCGCTTTCGACCTGTTGCTTCAGATGCCTGACGGTACTCAGTCCCATTGATACACCTCTTGTCATTTGTATTCGATATCATCACCATACACGATTTCGGAATTGTTTTTGATAAATCCCACAACCTCATCCACCTGTGTGAAAGCGAGGGCCACGTAGGTGTCCGCTGCTCCATAGTAGATAGCTATACGGCCTGTTTCAGCATCGTGCAGTGTAGCACAAGGGAATACCACATTCGGTACGAAGCCGGAGGTTTCATAGATCTTTTCAGGTGTCAGCAGATAGTCTGCTGCTCTGTATTTAACTATAGAAGGATCGTCCCTGTCGAGTATCGCCGCACCCATGCTGTAAACATAGCCGCTGCAGGTCGTAGTGACTCCGTGATAGAGGAGCAGCCATCCTTCGTCTGTCTCGATGGGTACAGGACCTGCGCCGATCTTGGTGCTCTGCCACCAGCCGCTTCCACCTCTGGACATGACGCGTCTGTGTCTGCCCCAGTATCTGAGATCAGTACTTTCGCTGATGAAAATGTCGCCAAAAGGCGTATGGCCGCTGTCACTGGGTCTGCTGAGCAGCATATATTTACCGTTTATCTTCCTGGGGAAGAGGACGCCGTTTCTGTTGAAAGGAGGGAATGGGTTTTCAAGTCTGATGAATTCTTTGAAATCTTTCGTCATCCCCATGCCCAGGGCTGCTCCTCCGAAATCGGTACACCATATTATGTAATAGACACCGTCGATCTCCACGAGCCTGGGGTCATATGCGTAATTGGGGTCATACGGCTTGCCTTCTTCATCTTTCCACTTTATCGGCTCGTCCTCGATTTCCCAGTTTATTGCATCATTGCTTCTGCCAAGATGGATCCTGGCTTTGCCGTCGATATGGTCAGCCCTGAAAACACCGATGAATTTGCCCTCATACGGTATCACTGCGCTGTTGTATACCCGTGCACAACGCCCTGCGGGATTGCGGTCTATTATCGGATTACCGCTGTATCTCCATACCACACCTTTACAGTCGGCTGGCTTATCCTGCCACGGGATGTTTCTTAATGGCTTGCCGATTATACCCATGNNTCTTTTCTTTTTTTTTTAAATGATACGACAACCACA
>DGEE01000108.1 GCA_002385815.1 Hungateiclostridiaceae bacterium UBA3934 | reverse complement strand
GGGGCCAGCGGCAGCTCTTTTTTATGGAAAGAGGCAGGGCGATGCTGCTGCAAGGTTTTTTCCATATGGTCGGGGTGTCACCTTGTCTTTCTCCGGCATAGGATGATAAAGGAGATCCTTTGATGCTTGCGGGGAATATGATGTATTTTGCTGCTGGTGGCAGGAAGAGAACAATAAAACCCTACGACAGGGACAAGGCTGTCCGGTATGCACATAGATGGGCTTATGGGCGAAATCCGGCCTATTATGACTTCGAAAAACTGGGTGGGGACTGTACCAACTTCGCTTCGCAGTGCATATATGCGGGAAGCGGGATCATGAACCATACGCCGGTCTATGGCTGGTATTACATCAACTCTTATAACAGGACAGCATCCTGGACGGGAGTGAACTACCTTTACAACTTTCTCATCAACAACAGGGGAGCAGGTCCTTTTGCAGAAGAAGTGGATGTTTCAGATGTGCAGCCCGGGGATATCGCTCAACTGTCGTTTGCCGACAGCAGCCACTTCCATCACTCACCGGTCATCGTAAAAGTTTCCGGCCCGCCGACTCTGGAAGGGATATTAGTAGCAGCACATACCTTCGATACAGACTATTACCCGCTGGTGGACTTTAAGCCGGCATATGTCAGGTTCCTGCATATAGCTGGCGTCCGTATCTGATGTGATATGATGCTGCTATGACTTCGATACCACCAGCCCATGTTTCTGCTGGTGCTGTTATTTTCCGGACTTTGAAGTTTTCTTCGCTCTACCCTTCTTTGCTGGCTTTTCCGGAGGAATATCTTCTTCCTTGATGACCTTTTCCAGATCCAGCAGTAATATCAGTCTGTCACCGACTTTTGCAGTGCCGCTCAGGAACTTGTCCCTGACGCTTGACAACGCTGCAGGCACAGGTTCGTACTGGCTGTCCTCGATCTTTATTATTTCACGCACTCCGTCAACGATAAGACCTACTACTGAATCGTCTGCAGTCCTGGCGATTATTACCCTTGTGTCTTCACTGAATTCGGGACAGGGCAGATGGAAACGTTTTCTGAGATTGAATATGGTATGTACCTTACCTCTCAGATTAGCCAGTCCTTCGATGTAATCAGGCGTGTTCGGAATTTTGAATACTTCGAGCATCCTCTCGATAATGCTGACATTTTCGATTTCAAGGCCGAACTCATCACCATCGATCATAAACACCACGTACTGCTTCACACCCACTATGACCCCTCCCTGTTCCTTGTATTTTCTATAGTTTATATCGGCTGCTATGTGCGGTAACTTGCGTTTATCTTTACATAATCATCAGAAAGATCACATGTCCAGACGCGATCCGCATATATACCCCTGTTGAGCTTTATGAGCAGTCTGACTTCTCTTTTTTCCAGCAGTCTCCGGGCATCTGTCTCGTCGAAATCAACGGCACCCCCGGCTTTGCACACAAGCATGTCACCGATATATATATCGACAAAAGCAGGGTCGAATTCTGCTCCTGAATATCCGACTGCTGTCATTATCCTGCCCCAGTTGACATCATTGCCAAACATCATCGTTTTTACCAACGGAGACTTTGCCACTGCACAGGCGGCTTTGTATGCATCATCCTGTTTGCCTGCTCCTTCGACCACGACTTCGACCAGCTTTGTAGCACCTTCGCCGTCGCCGGCGATCAGCCTGGACAGATACGTGCAGACGTATTCGAGTCCCTTCACGAAGTTCTCATAATCTTCTCCTTCATTTATGATGCCGGGGTTTTCCGCCATGCCGTTGGCAAATATGACCACCATATCGCAGACACTGGTATCTCCGTCGACAGTGACTCTGTTGAATGTGGAACTCACGACAGTCTTGAGTGCCTTGTCCAGCAGCTTTCTGGATATGTTGGCATCAGTGGTGATAATGCCGATCATTGTGGCCATATTGGGGTGTATCATGCCTGAACCCTTGGCCATGCCGCCTATGACCACCTTCGTATCCTGCAGTTCCAGTTCCACTGCGATCTCTTTGGGAACAGTATCCGTAGTCATGATGGCTTCAGCAGCATATTTCCCTCCATCCGGACCCATGTTTGATACCAGTTCTTCAAGGGCAGGCACGATGGCATCCATGTTCAGACGCTCTCCGATCACACCTGTGGAGGCTACCAGGATATCATCCGGCTCACAGTCGAGCAATCCGGAGGTGACCGTTGCTATTCTGAGCGCATCCTCATAACCTTGCTCGCCGACACAGGCATTGGCATTGCCGCTGTTGATAACTATGGCATTGGCATAGCCGGTTTTGACATGCTCCATTGTCAACTGCAGTGAATGCCCTTTGACCTTATTCGTCGTAAAAACACCAGCCACTGCAGCACTGTCCTCCGAGCACACGATGGCAAGATCCTTCCTGCCGTCCTTCTTGAGCCCGCATGCCACACCGGTGGCAAAAAAACCTTCAGGCGCCGTCACGCCGCCTTTTAATATATCCATAATAACACTCCACTCATTTGCAAAGTTTTTCTGCCTTTTGCTAACAACAAGTAAATTATACATAATAACACCAGCAGGTTCAATAAGTGAACCCGGTTTACCTTGACACTTTTTTTAGTTTCATATATTATATTAAGCACATAATTTTTAATATGGCACCAGACGTTGAACGGGAGGAGTAGGCAGATATCTGCCCCAAAAGGCGTTCAGGGTATCACATGAGATACCGTGAAGGACTGCAAGAGAGAAAGACCCACAGGCTGGAAGGTCTTTCGGGGATAAGGCTGCTGAAGGTCGCCCGGGAGTTCTGCAGTAAAAAGCCGTCACATATTTGCAGGACAGGATCGCAGCTTTGATCCTGCCGGGATGTGCGGAATAACTGCAGCGGATGAGGAACCGTTATTCCTGTGAGCAGCCCTGTAAAGGGAATTTTGGTGGTACCGCGGAGCGTAGCCCTTCGTCCAATGAGTTTGGATGAGGGGTTTTGTTTTTGAAAGGAAGTGACATATGCTGATACTCAAAATACTGGCAGGCCTGTTTCTGATTGCCGGCCTGATTATGGTGGCAGGAGCGAAAAAAATCGCAAAGAGATATGGTCTTGACAGGAAAGTGATATTAGAGAATGAATCCGGGATGGATGAAGAAGAGCTCGAAGAATACAAAATGCTGAAGGCAACGGTGAACATCAAGCTTTACGGCATGATGGTCTTTTTGCCGGGACTCATACTGTTGCTGATCGTTTTCAATAATATGTAGCATGACCGGGACAGCCGACGGGAAAGAAACGGGACAAATTCTGTGCCAGACACATCCTGCTGTGCCCATACCATATTTCGTGATGTAAATATCTGATATTAAATGTGACCGGGAGGAGATCGAATTGCAAAGAATAAGAGAGTTGGCAAAAAAATATGATCCGTCACAGGTGGAGGACAGACTCTATAATGAATGGATGGAAAAGAAATATTTCCATGCTGTGCCGGACAGCAGCAAAACACCTTACACCATTGTGATACCTCCGCCAAATATCACAGGCCAGCTCCATATGGGGCATGCCCTTGACAATACGCTGCAGGATATACTCATCAGGTGGAAGAGGATGCAGGGCTACTGCGCACTGTGGCTGCCGGGCACAGACCATGCCAGTATAGCTACAGAGGCCAGGATCGTTGAGACCATGGCAAAGGAAGGCCTGAAGAAAGAAGACATAGGCAGGGAGAAATTCCTCGAGAGAGCATGGGAATGGAAAAGGGTCTATGGCGGCAGGATAGTTGAGCAGCTCAAGAAGCTCGGGAGCTCATGCGATTGGGACAGGGAAAGGTTCACCATGGACGAGGGTCTTTCAAAGGCTGTACTGGAGGTTTTCGTCAGGCTCTATGAGAAAGGCCTCATCTACAGAGGAGACCGCATAATCAACTGGTGTCCCAAATGCTGCACATCCATATCGGACGCAGAAGTGGAGCATGAAGAGCAGGATGGCAGCTTCTGGCATATCAGGTATCCGATAAAAGACAGTGGCGGATTTGTGACAGTAGCCACCACCAGACCCGAGACGATGCTCGGAGATACCGCCGTTGCAGTCAATCCGGAGGATGAGCGATACAGTGATCTGATCGGGAAAACTGTCATACTGCCCCTGATGGACAGGGAGATCCCTGTGATTGCAGATTCTTATGTAGACAAGGAGTTCGGGACAGGTGTGGTCAAGATAACACCGGCTCACGATCCCAATGACTTTGAAGTGGGTCTGCGTCATGATCTGCAGCAGATCAGGGTCATGGACGACAGGGCTGTTATGAATGAAAATGCAGGCAAGTATGCCGGCATGGAGAGATATGAGGCAAGAAAGAGGATCGTGGAAGATCTCAGGGAACTGGGTTTGCTGGAGAAGATCGAAAACCACAGCCACAATGTGGGTACTTGCTACAGATGTGACACAGTTATCGAGCCTATCCTTTCGAGGCAGTGGTTCGTAAAAATGAAACCTCTGGCTGAGCCGGCGATAGAAGCAGTCAGGAACGGTACCATAAAGTTTGTGCCCGAAAGGTTTTCAAAGATATATTTCAACTGGATGGAGAATATCCAGGATTGGTGCATTTCAAGACAGCTATGGTGGGGCCACAGGATCCCTGCTTATTATTGCGATGACTGCGACAATGTCATGGTATCCCACAAGGCACCTGAAAAATGCCCGAAATGCGGATCAACCCGGATCCGCCAGGATGAGGACGTCCTGGACACCTGGTTCAGCTCGGCCCTGTGGCCCTTCTCCACCATGGGCTGGCCCGATGAGACGCCGGATCTGAAGCGCTACTTCCCCACCAGCGTCCTGGTGACCGGTTATGATATTATCTTTTTCTGGGTGGCGCGGATGCTTTTCATGTCGCTCCGGTTTATGCGGGAGGTTCCTTTCAAAACGGTTTATATCCACGGGCTGGTGCGCGATGCCCTGGGGCGGAAGATGAGTAAATCTCTCGGAAACGGGATTGATCCCCTCGAAGTGATCGCCCAATACGGCGCCGACACCCTTCGCTTTACCCTGGTTACGGGGCAGGAGCCCGGCAATGACCAGCGCTTCCGCCAGGAAAATGTGGAGGCGGGGCGCAACTTTGCCAACAAGGTCTGGAACGCCTCCCGCTTTGTCTTGATGAACCTGGACGGCGGATCCGGCCAGGAGCCCGATTACATTCCCTTTGTTCCCGGCTCATCGACAGAGAACCTGACGAGCGAGGACCGCTGGATATTGCACCGCTACAATGAAGCCGTGGGCCGGGTTACCGCTTTGCTTGAGGAATATGAGCTGGGTGAGGCCGCCCGCCAGGTTTATGAATTTCTCTGGAGCGACTATTGCGACTGGTATGTGGAGTTGAGCAAGCATTATCTTTACGGTGAATGTGAGACGGAGGCCTCCCGTGAATCCCGCCGCCGCACCCGGGGCGTCCTGCTTTACGTTCTCGACGGAGTGCTGCGCCTGCTGCACCCCTTCATGCCTTTTATATCCGAAGAGATCTGGCAGCATCTGCCGCAGCGCCAATCGGCCCTTGTCATCGCGGCCTGGCCGCGCCAGGATTCCCGCCTGGATTTTCCCGGCGAAGCGGAGGCCCTCTCCCTGGTTCAGGAGGCAATCCGGGCGGTGCGCAACCTGCGCAGCCAGGT
>DGEE01000159.1:4872-15847 GCA_002385815.1 Hungateiclostridiaceae bacterium UBA3934 | reverse complement strand
ATCCTTCCACATGGCCTGATGCCACCCATACCTGCGGATTCATCAATATAGCACAGTCGATGCCTACATTATGGACATTCTCCTGGATAAATTTCTTCCACCATGCCTTTTTGACATTATTCTTGAGTTCAACACCCAGAGGTCCATAATCCCATGCATTAGCCAATCCGCCATATATCTCCGAGCCCGGATACACAAAACCTCTGTTTTTAGATAAAGCAACTATTTTTTCCATTGATTTCTCTGTCAACATCTTTAGCCTCCACATCAATTTATTCTATTCAAAATATGAGTCTGTCAAAATCCCGGCCCAGGTCATGTCAGTCTTTCGCAACCATGTCACAAAACTCGTCCAGGATCCTGTGAGCTGCTTCCAGCTTGCTCATCAGCGGCAGGTCTGTGATCGATCCGTCACGCCTGATAATTTTGATGATATTCGTATCGGTACCAAAGCCTGCACCTTCCAGCGTTACGTCATTGGCCACGATCATGTCCAGGTTTTTCGCTTCCAGCTTCTTTGCTGCATTTTCCATGAGATTGTCGGTTTCGGCACTGAAGCCTATGAGGGTCTTGCTGCCCTTCATCGTCCCCAGTTTTTTAAGTATATCGGGGTTTTTGACAAGTCTCAATACCATATCATCATCAGTCTTCTTGATTTTGAACTCTGACACCTCAGCAGGCCTGTAATCTGCTACTGCTGCTGCCATTACCAATACGTCACAGTTTTCGAAGCTGCTGAGAACAGCCTCGTGCATTTCATCGGCAGTGGTAGTGCGTATAAGCTGAACTCCCTCAGGACATTCGATCTCGACAGGTCCTGATATCAAAACCACATCGGCGCCGCGTTCACTGGCAGCACGTGCAACTGCATACCCCATCTTGCCAGATGAGTAGTTTGAAAGATAACGGACCGGATCTATGTTTTCCCTGGTAGGGCCGGCAGTGACGACCATCCTGATGCCCTTCAGATCCTGTTTCGGGCATAGTATTGAGCAGGCTCTCTCAACTATGGAAGAAGGCTCTGGCAGTCTCCCCTTTCCTGAAGTCCCCTCTGCCATCCTGCCGGTATCCGGCTCCATAAACATATATCCAAGTCCCCTGAGCATCTCTATGTTTCGCTGGACTACAGCATTGGCATACATATCGTGGTTCATCGCCGGCACTATCAGCACAGGCGCCTTCGTCGCAACAAGCGTGGTGCTGAGCATGTCATCTGCTATGCCAGCAGCCAGCTTGCCTATAATATTAGCTGTTGCCGGTGCTACGATGAACAGGTCAGCCTTCTTTGCCAGCGAAATGTGCTTTATATCCCAGTATTCCGGGTCATTGAACATATCAGTCACCACGGGTCTGTGAGACAGTGATCTGAAAGTCAGAGGCGTGACAAATTTCTGGGCATTGGCAGTCATGATCACATCCACCTCTGCTCCCATCTTCTTCAACCGGCTGACGACTTCGACGACTTTATATGTAGCTATGCCGCCGCAGACGCCCACGACCACCGATTTACCCTTCAGATCCATGATAACGCCTCCTTTCGATCTACATCTGATCATCATTGCAAAAAGGTTAAGGTACAATACAAATGACCTTAACCCTCCTCCCGGGACTGCATTTCACGCTGCCCCGGTACCCCTGCACTGTTTATGATGAAATCACTTGATACCGCTTTTTGTTCTGACAAAAGTGATCTTGTTTTCATTGATCTCATGCATCGCCACCGTGACCGGCTTATCTGATTCGCATTCAGTAAGCTTATTTGCACCGTCTGCCAGCTGTCTTGCCCTCTTGGCTGTCGCCACCACCAGTGTGTATCTGCAATCGACCTTATCCAACAGTGAACTTATTGACGGAAATATCATTCATCAGACCTCCTTCGCAGTCATGCTGATTATCTGTTCTGATCATACTCACAATCAGTCAGGTTTGACACCAATATTTCTTCAAAATCCAGGCTTTCAGGTATCTGTTTTAGTCCCTGTCCTGCTCATCCTGGACTTCCGCATTTATTCCAGACTCTTTCGCACTCAATCTGTGAGCAACGGTTTCGGGCTGTACCGCCGACAGGATGATATGGTCGCTGTCCGTGATGATGACAGCCCTGGTCCTTCTCCCATAAGTGGCATCGATAAGCATACCTCTGTCCCTTGCTTCCTGAATTATCCTTTTGATGGGAGCTGACTCGGGACTGACGATAGCAACGAGCCTGTTTGCAGAAACGATGTTTCCAAAGCCGATATTGATCAGTTTCATGAACTACCCTCCTTAACTGCTGCACCTGCAACTCATTCTATATTCTGGACCTGCTCCCTGATCTTTTCGATCTCGCTCTTTACATCCACCACAAATCTTGTTATCTCCAGATCATTAGCTTTCGATCCGATGGTATTTATCTCCCTGTTCATCTCCTGCACAAGGAAATCCAGCTTGCGCCCGATGGGCTGATCCATATCGAGTATCTGCCTCAACTGTCCTAAATGGCTTCTGAGCCGGACCAGTTCCTCATCTATGCTGCACTTGTCGGCAAAGAGGGCAGCTTCCATCGCTATTCTGGTCTCATCGACAGGCTGATGTTCGAGCAGTTCGCTGATACGGTCGCTCAGTCTCGCCTTATACTCCTTTGGAACTTCCGGCGCCCGCAGCGCTATGCTTCCAACCATATCTTCAATGACATCAGCCCGTTCCAGAAGTGCTCTCTTCATTGCTTCGCCTTCGGCCTCACGCATTCCGACCAGCGACACAACAGCATTTTCCAACGCCGTCTTCAATATCTCCCACAATTGATCTTCGTCCTCTTCATCCTGCTCGACTTTAAGGACCTCCGGGTATTTCGACACCAGAGAGACGGTGATGTCGTCAGCCAGGGAAAACTTGTCTCTCAGCTCCTCCAGGGCTGTTATGTAAGCCTTTGCCAACTGTTCATCTATGGTTACATGTTTCGAGTCACTGCCATAATCGGTATATGTGATGAAAACATCTATCTTGCCGCGCGAAATCGCCTTGCTTACCAGTTCTCTGACCCTGTCCTCGAGGAAATTTATCTGCCTCGGCATCTTTATGAAAATATCAAAATACCTGTGGTTAACGGTTTTGATCTCGACGGTGAACTCCTTCCCGTCCCGGGAATGCTCACCCCTGCCAAAACCGGTCATGCTTCTTACCATAAGCACCTCATGCTTCCCATTCTTGTTCAATTGGTATTATAACACAATCTCTGCCAATTAAAAGGCTGTTTTGCCAAATTATTTGTCCCTGGGACCACCCATGTCGCCCAGCTCATACATAATCATCGCTGTGACCGCAACACCGGCAGTCTCTGTCCTCAGGATCCTTGGTCCCAGCGTGACGGGTATAAAGCCTGAATCCATAGCTTTCTCCGCCTCACTGCTGTCGAAGCCTCCCTCAGGTCCTATGAAGACAGCGATCCCACTGTCATGAGTCTCTATCTCTCCTGCTGTATGATGCTTTCTCAGCATTTCCCTGAGGCTGCCTTCCCTGCATTCCTCATAGGGTAAAAGCTTCAGTGAATGGTTTCCCGCCAGCTGCAATGCTTCGTCCATTCTCACGGGATCGCTCACCTTTGGGATGATCCCTCTTCCACATTGCTTCGCAGCCTCCAGCGCAATGCGGTTCCATCTGTCTGTCTTTGCGGCTGCATCACGGGCACTGCCGAACCTGACCACAGTCCTGGCAGTAATGACAGGAACTATCATCCTTATGCCGAGTTCTACGCATTTCTGTATTATGTATTCCATTTTGTCAGCCTTGGGGATGCCCTGGAACAATGTGACCCCTATGGGCGGCTCCTCAATGCTCGGCCTTGCGTCTGTGACCACGGTTTCGATACTATCCCTGGATATGTTCTCTATAACCGCATCATAATCCATCCCGGCGCCGTCACAGAGCACAAGAGCGTCGCCCTTCGATGCCCTCAGGACATTAGTGATATGCTTCACATCTGTACCGGTTATAATGATCCTCCCGTCCTGCAAATCGACCGGATCGGTTTTTACGAAAAACTTTGCCATTTAAAAACCATCGCCACCCATTCTCCCATTTCATCTGCTTTTATCAGCTCAAAGCCCTTCTCATCATATGCTTCGATGACTTCCTGCTTCCTGTCCCGGATAATGCCTGAAACTATCAGGATGCCATCCTTTTTCAGATAGTCCCCTGCAGTGCCGGAAAGATCTATTATAACATCTGCAATGATATTTGCAGTCACGATGTCTGCTTTGACCTGCGGCAGATCGGAAAGGACTCCTTTACGGACAGTCACATTATGTCCAACGCCATTGATGGCACAGTTCTCTTTCGCCACGCTGACTGCCGTTTCATCGATATCTATGGCATCGACCCGGGATGCACCGAACTTTGATGCGATAATCGAGAGTATGCCCGTCCCGCAGCCGATATCCAGCACATGATCGCCCTCCCTGACATATGACTCCAGCAACCGGGCACAAAGCCTGGTGGTTTCATGAGTACCAGTGCCGAATGCCATCCCGGGATCCAATTCAATGACGATCTCCCCGTTTTTTCCTGCATACTCTTCCCAACTGGGTTTGATAACAACGCTCTCCGAGATATGGAACGGCTTGTAATACTTCTTCCAGGCAACAGACCAGTCCTCGTCGTCCACTGTCTCATAGCCTGCATATCCTTCGCCCGCATCAAGGAACCGGGATATGGTCCTGAGCCTTTCACGTATCTCTGCAACCAGCTCTTCGGGGGTATGCTCCTGATTGAAATACGCTTTTACAGTCACATCGCTGTCCAGAGAATCGAGGATACTTCTGTCAGCATAGTCTGGCGAACCAAGGCTTTCCATATGCCTTCTTATCTCATTGGGGTCCTCTATCTCCACACCTCCGGCGCCGATGGAAGTGAGCATCTCCGATACCGCATCGCACGCCTCTTCAGTAGTTTTTATACGAACTTGTATCCATTTCATCTGTCACACCTCTGTTCCTCTCAGTTCAGCAGCTTATTCCCAACATGCAGGGGCCGCTTATCCCGCTGGTTCAGAACGATCACTCAGCCGCCGGCCAGGTATCTCTGTCATTTTATTGCCTGACTCAACACTCGTCAACCATCGTCTAAGCGCCGCTGTCAGTCTGATCGCCCAGCACAGCACTCAGCAACTGCTGACTAAACATCTCTGTCAGCCGATCACCCGGCCTGACACGCTCATCAGCAGCTGACCCAACTGCGCCAGGCAGCTCGCCGTCATTCCCGTCACATCCCCAGCGCGTCTTTCATCTTGTCAAAGAAGCCCTTGCGCTGTTCATACACTTCATCCCCGCTTATTTCTGCAAACTCCCTCAGCAGTTCCTTCTGTTTATCACTGAGCTTCTTTGGCACTTCTATCTCGACCTTGACATACTGGTCTCCTCTGCCGCTCCCCCGCAGGTAAGGTATTCCTTTGTTTCTCAGTCTGAATATGCTCCCTGTCTGAGTACCTTCGGGTATACTGTATCTTACTTTGCCATCCAGCGTCGGGACTTCAAGCTCTGCGCCCAAAGCTGCCTGGACGAAAGTGATGGGTATCTCACAGACCACATCATTGCCCTGTCTTCTGAATATGGGATGAGGGTTGACGATCACAGTCACAAACAGATCTCCGGGCGGACCTCCTCTTACACCCGGCTCACCATCACCTCTGCTGGTAATAATCTGTCCATCGTCGATCCCTGCCGGTATTTTGAGCGTTTTCTTCAGCTTTTTCCTGACCTTTCCCATCCCGCCGCATCCGGTGCAGGGATCCACTATGATCTTGCCTTCGCCCCGGCACATATCACAGGTCCTCACATCGATGAACTGGCCAAATGGAGTCGCATGCTTGTTCTGTATCTGCCCCGTCCCATTGCACCGTGTACAGACAGTCGGGCTGGTGCCCGGCTTCGACCCGGAGCCTTCGCATTTCTCACAGTTTTCATGTCTCTCTACGGTTATTTCCTTCTCAACGCCGAAAGCCGCCTCTTCAAACGATATCTCAACGGAATATTTCAGATCCGCACCCTTCTGAGGACCTGTACGGCTCCTGGAAGAACGACCGAATCCTGTGCCTCCGAAAAATGACTCAAATGTCTCGAATATGTCACTGAAGCCGCCAAAGTCAAATCCTCCGAAGCCGGCACCGGCATTGCCAAAGCCATTGGGGTCGACACCCGCATGGCCGAACTGATCATATCTCGCCCTCTTCTGGGGATCGCT
Source organism: Hungateiclostridiaceae bacterium UBA3934 (assembly GCA_002385815.1). GTDB lineage: Bacteria > Bacillota > Clostridia > Acetivibrionales > DTU013 > DTU013. The sequence continues at coordinate 9,631 of DGEE01000159.1, read as the reverse complement.
CAGCACCTCGTATGCTTCGCTCACTTCTTTGAATTTTGCCTCTGCTTCTTTATCACCTGGGTTGACATCGGGATGATACTGCTTGGCCAGCTTCCTGTATGCCTTCTTGATCTCGGACTCGCCGGCACCTCTCCCCACCCCCAGCACCTCATAATAATCTCTTTTTGACTGCGGCAATTCTCCAACAACTCCTATCACAGAATACTGAACTCAATATAGTATAATACAAATTCAAGCTAAACTCATCAAAAGGGGACAATAAAAATGTCCCCTTTTATGTCTGCTGACTCTGACTGGTCACGTGCAACAACGCTTCAGTCCGGATGAAATCCCCTCATGCCGGAGGATTTCGATTGTCTGCTTAGTTATCACTTACTCGCTCCGCTATTATAACACATAATTCACACAAAACTTCTGTTTGCAGAAATTTTTTTATCACAACAGTATTTCAACGAGGCGACGGAAATTTCATCGCCTCGTTTATACACTCATATCGTTTTGTGTTTCCCGGATCAATATGATTTCAGATCGGGCTCCTATTTTTTGTCGTCTTCATCTACGACTTTGTAATCGGCATCATACACATTGTCCTGATCCATCCCGGGACCTGCCTCCGGTCCTGCACCAAAGCCGGCGCCCTGTTCCGGTCCGCCCTGTGCTCCAGGATTCTGCTGATATATCTTCGCAGAGATGTCGTAGAACACCTGTGTCAGTGTTTCTGTCGCTGCTTTGATCTTGTCTGTATCAGTGCCCTTCAGCGCTTCCCTGACATTGTTTATCTCTGCTTCGATCTTCGACTTGTCCTCTGGTGACAGCTTGTCGCCAAGGTCCTTCAGAGTCTTTTCAGACTGGTAAACTATCGAATCGGCATTGTTTCTGATTTCTATCTCTTCTTTGCGCTTCTTGTCCTCAGCCGCATATTTTTCGGCCTCTTTGACCGCCTTTTCGATCTCATCTTCTGAAAGGTTCGTCGATGCAGTGATCGTTATCTTCTGCTCATTTCCTGTGCCCAGATCCTTTGCTGAAACATGTACGATACCGTTGGCATCGATATCGAAGGTGACTTCGATCTGAGGAACACCTCTTGGAGCCGGCGGGATACCTGTAAGCTGGAATCTTCCGAGCGTCTTGTTGTAAGCCGCCATATCCCTCTCACCCTGCAGCACATGGATGTCAACACTCGTCTGACCGTCTGCTGCAGTGGAGAATATCTGGCTTTTCTTCGTAGGTATCGTCGTATTCCTTTCTATCAGCCTTGTGAATACTCCACCCAGAGTTTCTATGCCGAGTGAAAGCGGAGTTACATCGAGCAGCAGCAGGTCTTTGACCTCACCCGACAGGACACCTGCCTGGATCGCCGCACCTATTGCGACACATTCATCAGGATTTATACCCTTGAACGGTTCCTTTCCAAGGTACTTCTTCACCGCTTCCTGAACTGCCGGTATCCTGGTAGATCCGCCAACCAGCAGGATCTTGTCGATCTTGTCCGGTGTCAGACCGGCATCCTTTATAGCCTGCCTTGTCGGCTCCATAGTCTTTTCGACCAGATCAGCAGTCAGCTCATCAAACTTCGCGCGGGTCAGCGTCATATCCAGATGCTTCGGTCCCGATGCATCAGCAGTGATGAATGGCAGGTTTATGTTCGATGTGGTTACACCTGAAAGCTCTATCTTTGCCTTTTCGGCAGCCTCCTTCAGTCGCTGCATTGCCATCTTGTCAGCTCTGAGGTCGATACCGTTTTCTCTTTTGAATGTATCCGCCATATATTCAATGATCCGCTGGTCGAAGTCATCGCCGCCCAGCTTGTTGTTCCCGCTGGTGGCCAGTACCTCGAAAACGCCGTCTCCTATCTCGAGAATGGACACGTCGAATGTTCCGCCTCCAAGGTCGAATACCAGGATCTTCTGGTCATGCTCTTTGTCGAGTCCGTATGCAAGGGCCGCAGCTGTCGGCTCGTTGATAATCCTGAGCACGTCAAGCCCTGCGATCCTGCCGGCATCCTTTGTGGCCTGCCTCTGAGAGTCGCTGAAGTAAGCCGGCACTGTTATCACTGCCTGCGTTATCTCTTCTCCGAGATAAGCCTCTGCATCCGCCTTCATCTTTTGCAGGACCATCGCGGATATCTCCTGTGGAGTAAAGTTCTTGTCATCTATTTTTATTCTCCTGTCGGTACCCATATCTCTTTTGATCGACATGACTGTCCGTTCAGGATTTGTTATCGCCTGTCTCTTTGCAACCTGGCCGACAAGCCTTTCACCGGTCTTTGAAAATGCCACTACAGACGGCGTTGTCCTGCCGCCTTCCGGATTGGTTATAACGACCGGCTCCCCGCCTTCCATAACGGCAACACACGAATTTGTTGTGCCAAGATCTATTCCTATTACTTTTGCCATAATGTACCTCCCTGAATAAGTAATATTAGTATTGAAAATTTAGGATCATCGACGCTTCTGATATATCAGGTCAGTTTGCCACCTTGACCATACTGTAGCGTATGACCTTGTCCTTGTAAATATAACCCTTCTGGAACTCCTCCACGACGACACTGTGGCCCAGAGACTCATCCTCCACATGCATCACAGCATTGTGGCGCATGGGATCGAAGGTTTCATCGAGAGCCTTTATCTCCTCGACACCGATGTTCTTCAATATCTCCATGAATTGCTTGAAGACCATATCAACGCCATCTTTCAGAGACTGAGCGGAGCTGTCGGCCAATACCGCTTCCCACGCTCTTTCCAGATTATCGATTACAGGAAGGAGCTCTCTGATAACATCGCACACGGCATCATCATACAGAGCTTCCTTTTCCTTGATCGTCCTCTTCTTAAAGTTATCAAATTCAGCAGCAGTTCTCTGGAGCCTTTCCAGATATTCGCCGCACTTTTTCGTCTGCTCTTCCAGTTCTGATTTTACGCTTTCCAATTCTTCCTGCAGAGCTTTTATATCCGAATTTTCGCTCTTGCCGCCGTCATCAGCTTTTCCGCCATCGGAACCGGCATTATCCCCTGTCCCGGACACATCTCCGGTTTGCTGGCAGGCACAGGCCGATGTCACACTGTCGGCAGAGATGTCATCACCGATATTGTTCAAGTTTTCAGCACAGTGTGCTTCATCCTGCTTCTTCCGTTTTTCTTCATTCATTTCGTCATCTCATCCTTTAGCAAATATTTCCCCCTCAGGGATATGAAAACTGTCCGGCAGGATCATCATGGACGCCTGCCGGACCGGGGCGCATATCTTCCTTGAAATTTATACACTTTCATGCTCATGCCCCAGTAGCCTGTTGATCTCTTCACACACCAGCTTTTTCATATAGCCGATGGAAGAAATGACCTTGCTGTATTCCATCCTGGTAGGTCCAATGATACCAATGGTACCCACCATCGTATCAGCTACATTGTAATTGACAGTGACCAGGCTGCAGTCTCTGATACTGCAAAGCTCGTTTTCTGAACCGATCCTGACTGTGATGCCAACTGGTCGTGCTGAATCTGACAACGCCTTGCATATTGAAGTCTTTTCATCAAGCAGGCTCAGGAACTGTCTGGCTTTGTCCATATCCTTGAATTCAGGATGGCCGAGTATGTTGGTGGAGCCCTCCACATACATCTCATGATCCCCCATCTGATACATGCATTCGGCAGTCCCGTTCAGTATCGGCGTCAGGATGTCTCCCGTCACACCGATCTCCCTGGCCAGAGTCTTGATCCGTTCAGTATCTGCCTGCTCGAATGTGAGGCCGGCCAGTTTGTCATTGAGCAAATTCGTTATGCGGCCCAGCATCTCTGAAGTCGCCTGCTCGGAAACTTTTATCAGGCTGTTTTTTACGATGCCCGCATTGTTCACGACTATTACCAATGCCTTCCCGGCTTCTATCGGCACAACCTGTATCGCCTTTATCGTACTGCTTCTCAACTTTGGCGTCACGGCCATTGATGTGTATTTCGTAAAGTTCGACAGTACGGCGGTGGCATGCCTCAGCAACTGGCTCAGTTCATAAACCCGGTCTTCCGTTGCAGAATTCAGCTCTCTGATCTCTTCCCTGTTAAGATCATGTGTCGGCATCAGCTTGTCGACATAAAGCCTGTAGCCTTTGTCTGAAGGCACACGGCCCGCAGAAGTATGCGGCTGCGCGAGATAGCCCATTTCTTCCAGGTCTGCCATCTCATTTCTGATCGTAGCCGAGCTCAGCCCCAACTCATACTTCCTGGCGATTGTCCTTGAGCCGATCGGTTCGGCCTTATCGATGTAATCATCGATGATGGCCTGCAGGATCCGTTTTTTTCTATCATCCATTATCATCTCATACACCCCTGAAAAATAAACAATCACTCTACTATATTATTTTACGATGCTATTTATTTATTTGTTAGCACTCTGACCCGGCGAGTGCTAATCTACATTAAACATACCACCATGGAATTTTTTTGTCAAGATTTATTTATATGAACTCCACGAACACGGCATTTGCCAGATCGAAGCCCAGCCTGGTCAGCTTATATCTCGTATCGCTGTCACACCGGCACTTTCCGCCGGGTTCTGCAGTCAGCAGCCCTCTTGCTGTCAGCTTCTTCAGCTCATCTCCATATATATCTTCAGGCTTTTCCCCAAAGCGTTCTTCAAACTCTTTTGAGCTGACACCTTCAGTCAGCCGCAACCCCAGGATCATATACTCAGACATGGCTCCTTCCCTGTCTATCAGCTCAATGTTTTCGTACAGACCGGCCATACCATCGGAAACAGATGGTTTTAC
>DGEE01000159.1:4099-4697 GCA_002385815.1 Hungateiclostridiaceae bacterium UBA3934 | reverse complement strand
CATTATCATGATTTGATTCGCTGCAGTTTTCTTCCATCAGGAATTCATTCCCGGTCCCTTCACAGCCTTGCCTGACAAAGATACTGCCGACTGCTTCGATATACTCCTCTATGCCGGCCACATTGCTGAACCTTACCGCATCGAGGTGTGAATGGGCCCCGGCTCCAAAACCGACATACTCCCTGGCTTTCCAGTACAGCAGATTGTGTCTGCATTCATATCCGGGAACTGCGAAATTCGATATCTCATACCACCGATAGCCCTTGTCTGCCAGCACATCGACAGCCAGATGATACATCCTTCTGTCAAGCTCTTCATCGATCGGCTCAAGCAATCCGGCATCGAGCCTGTCCCCAAACACTGTCCCCTCTTCTATCTTCAGGCTGTAGCATGAAAGATGCTTGATCGCACCAAGCCCTGTCACCGCTTCAAGAGTCTCGGTCCAGTCCTCGAGAGTCTGGCCGGGCAGCCCGAAGATCAGATCGGCATTTATATTCTCGAAACCACATTTTACCGCATCCTCGACATTATCGACAAACTGCTTCCTGCTGTGGATCCTGCCGATGCTCTCCAAAAGCTGGTCCTGCCATGTCTGCAG
>DGEE01000159.1:0-3859 GCA_002385815.1 Hungateiclostridiaceae bacterium UBA3934 | reverse complement strand
TCAGCATCATTATCCACATGGAAGCATTTCCCGCATATTTCAATAAGACCTGTGATGTATTGTGGTTCTGTCAATGACGGCGTACCGCCGCCTATGAAAATGGAGCTGACCCGCCGGTTCTCCAGTGACCTGCTCCTGATCAGTATTTCTTTATAAAGGGCATCAAAATAAGAACCGGCAAGATAATCCCTGCCGGCATAAGAATTGAAGTCGCAATAATAGCATTTGGATTTACAAAAAGGTATGTGTATATATATGCCTATGCTTTCATTTCTGTTGCTCATACTATCACCTTAAAACTTGCGGCTGATCCCCTGATCTGGTCCGGACAGTTCTGACCCGGTTCTGCTGGTACAGATCCGATACGCGCACCATTCCTGTATAGCTCAGTCTTGACAATTGTGTTTCCTGATCAGACCCGGACAATTCCAGCCTGATTAGGACTTTACTTGCCCGGCCGATTCTGTTTATCCGATTAGCTTGATCTGACTTGCTATTTCCCGGTTCGGTCTGAACTGAGACATTTCGGTCAGACCCGCTCAATCAAGCTTCAGCACGCTCATAAACGCCTCCTGCGGCACTTCCACCGAGCCGACCTGCCGCATCCTCTTCTTGCCTTCCTTCTGCCTCTCAAGCAGCTTCTTCTTTCTTGATATGTCACCACCGTAGCACTTGGCCAAAACGTCTTTTCTGTATGCCTTCACCGTTTCCCTTGCAATGATCTTGCTGCCTATGCAGGCCTGTATCGGTATCTCGAACTGCTGCCTCGGAATCGACTCCTTGAGCTTTTCTGCGATCCTGCGCCCTCTGGCATAAGCCTTATCCTTGTGGACAATAAATGACAAAGCATCCACAACCTCTCCATTTAGCAGGATATCTAGCTTCACCAGGTCTGATTCCCTGTACCCGATCAGTTCGTAATCAAAAGAAGCATATCCCTTGGTCCTGGACTTCAGCGCATCGAAGAAGTCATATATTATCTCGTTAAGGGGCAGTTCATAGGTCAGCATGACACGTTTCTTATCGATGTATGACATATCCTTGTAGACGCCCCTTCTTTCCTGTGAAAGTTCCATTATGTTGCCCACGTATTCCTCGGGAGTCATGATAGTGGCCTTTACGATCGGTTCCTCCATCATCTCTATGGAAGTCACAGGCGGCATATTCGTCGGATTGTCTATTTGCAGCACCTTTCCGTCTGTAAGCGTGATCCTGTAAATAACGCTCGGTGCTGTAGTGACAAGATCCAGGTCATACTCCCTCTCCAGGCGCTCCTGGACTACCTCCATATGCAAAAGTCCCAGGAATCCGCATCTGAAGCCAAAGCCCAATGCTACTGATGTCTCCGGTTCGAATGTTAGTGCAGCGTCATTGAGCTGCAGCTTTTCGAGCGCATCCCTCAGATCATTGTACTCCGCACCGTCAGCCGGATAAATGCCGCAGAACACCATGGACTGCACCTTCTTGTATCCCGGCAGCGGCTCACTGGCCGGTCTGTCTGCCGATGTAACAGTATCACCTATCCTGGTATCCCTGACATTTTTGATGCTTGCGGCAATATATCCCACATCGCCTGCCAGCAAAGCATCGCACTGTGCATATTGCCCGGGTCTGAAGTATCCGACTTCCGTCACGGTGAACTCTTTGCCGGTATACATCATACGGATGGTATCACCCGGCTTTACCGAACCCTCTACGATCCGGACATGTACTATGACGCCTTTGTAGCTGTCATAGAGCGAATCGAATATCAGCGCCCTCAGTGGATCGTCTGAATTGCCCTTTGGCGGCGGAACATGCTTTACTACCTGCTCCAGCACCGCATCGACGTTTATGCCGTTCTTTGCTGATATCTCAGGTGCTTCAGAGCAGTCCAGCCCGATCACATCCTCGATTTCCTGGCGGACAATATCTGGCTGTGAGCTTGGCAGGTCGATCTTGTTGATGACCGGCAATATCTCAAGGTCATGTTCAAGCGCCAGGTAAACATTCGCCAGCGTCTGCGCTTCGATGCCCTGTGTAGCGTCCACCACAAGGATGGCACCTTCACATGCTGCAAGGCTCCTGGACACCTCATAGTTGAAATCCACATGGCCGGGAGTATCGATGAGATTCAGGATATATTCCTGTCCGTCCTCTGCCCTGTAAATCATCCTGACAGCCTGTGCCTTGATCGTGATGCCACGTTCTCTCTCTATATCCATATTGTCGAGGACCTGCTCCTGCATCTCCCTTTCCGTCAGTGCACCGGTCATCTGGATGAGGCGATCTGCCAGTGTCGATTTGCCGTGGTCTATATGTGCGATTATGCAAAAGTTTCTTATCTTATCCTGTCTGTTGCCTGACATTAATCCTACTCCTTCGTCATATCCTGAAAAGTATATTTTATCATCCGCTGTGCTGTTGAGATCTGTCTCAACAAATGCAAAACAATTATAACACCGGAGCTTGATAAAATAAAGGCGTCACATCTCAGGCCGGTTCTCAGGCAAGTCCCAGCTTCTTTTCTGCTGATTCCACCGTCTGGTAAATCAGCCGGTTGATAGTCATCGGTCCGACTCCGCCGGGAACCGGTGTATATGCGGAACACTTGCTGACAGCATTTTCGAGATCTATGTCTCCAATGTTGCCGGGGTTGTATCCGGCATCCACCAGCACACAGCCTTCTTTCACCCAATCGGCCTGCACAAACCTGGGTTTGCCTACTGCGGCTACAACGATGTCGGCACGCCTTACTATACTCGGCAGATCTTTTGTCCTGGAATGGCATATCGTGACCGTTGCATTCTCGTTAAGAAGCATCATTGCCACAGGTTTGCCAAGGATCGGGCTTCTGCCTATCACTACAGCTTCTTTGCCTTCGATTTGGATATTGTAATGCTTCAGCAGCGTTATGATCCCATAGGGCGTTGCGCATTTGAACGAATCCATCTGCAATGCCATTCTTCCAAATGTGTTGGGATTCACCCCGTCCACATCCTTTGAAACGTCGATACTAAGGAAACAGGCCAATTCATCGATGTGAGCCGGCACAGGATGCTGCAGCAATATGCCGTGTACATTGTCATCATTGTTCAGTTCCTGTATCCTTGCAATCAACTGCTCTGTGGTCGTCTCCTCCGGCAATTCGACCTTCAGCGACTGCATCCCTATCCTGGCACAGGCATTGCCCTTCATCCTCACATATGTTACCGAAGCAGGATCGTCGCCAACTATTATCGTCGCCAGGATCGGCGTAGTGCCGGTTTTTTCCTTTATTCTCTCTACCCTGACTGCCAGCTCCTGCTCAACACTTTTTGCCAGTGCTTTCCCATCCAGTATCAGCGGTGTGTTCATAATACATCTTCCTTCCTTTTCTGTTGTTATATTTCTGTTGTATTGTTCTCTGTTGAGATATTTAGAGCAATAATCAAGTGACCATAAATATGGTCGATATAATTCCAGGCAGCATAATATATCCAATCATGTTGCGTAATAATCCGATCATGCTGCACATAACATCATGCAGGGTAATACGCCGCTGTTTTGCTGAATTAATCAATATGAGCAAAGCAGCACGGTGCTGCGATACTTTGTATAATAACACTGTCAGCGCAATATTACGCTATCATCCAGCATAATACAGCACAGCTTTTCAGAAAATCATTCCAAGTAATAATATCAAAACTTCCGGTAAAAGTCACTATTTGTGTTTTTGTTCAATTTTATGAAGACTGGATGTAAAAAGTTTTACTTTGCGTTCATTGGGTTAATTTCCCCGATATGGAATTATTTTTCGTGTCGGAATTCTCTTTTAAATGTACCCTTTCCATTTTAGTTGAACCCTATCTGTTTTCAGTTGATCCTTATCCATTTTAAC
>DGEE01000067.1:29845-44647 GCA_002385815.1 Hungateiclostridiaceae bacterium UBA3934 | reverse complement strand
TGCAAAAACTTGTACCATTATATTATATAGTGTTTTTTAATTCTACATAATATTGGAGGTCGTTTTTATGTTTGGCAAGAAGAAGGTGTTCAAGGACAGGTACATCATCGCAGTAAAGGATTATGAAGCAACTGTCGAGAAACTGAAGAACGGCGGTATCACTCTCCCGTATCCGAGAGAGACCTATCTGGAAATGATCGAAAGTCAGAGCTCGAAAACAGATAATCTGAAGCAGATCAGGAAATTTGCCAGGGAAAACGGGAAGCGTATGTCTGAAGTCAGTCATTATTGGGAAGGGCTCATCGTAGACGGCTACACCCTGGTAAATGTTGAGTATAAAGAAACGATTCCTGCCATTGACCATGTCTGCAACAATGAAACCATAAAGCTCGTTTGTGCTGTGTAATCATCAGAGTAATGACGCACAGAAGGTGCCAGGCATGACACTCAGATACTTTTTGGTCCTGAACCCGTTGAAAAGTGTCTGAGTGTTTTGTCTGGCACCTTTTTTGCTTTTTGTGATAGAATAAGCTTGGTGATGTTTATGGAAAGAAGGACAAAAGTACTGGTCGTCGATGATGATGTGAATATCTGTGAACTGATCAGGCTTTACCTTGAAAAAGAGGGCTGTGAAGTCCAGACCGTATATAACGGAAAGAGCGGATTGGAGGCCTTTGTTGACTCCGCCCCGGGTATTGTGATTCTTGATATTATGCTGCCGGGAATGGATGGATGGCAGGTTTGCAGGGAAATAAGGAAAATCAGCAATATCCCGATAATAATGCTGACAGCTAAAGGCGAAACCTTTGATAAAGTGCTGGGGCTGGAACTGGGTGCGGATGATTACATCGTCAAGCCTTTTGAACCGAAAGAACTGGTGGCAAGAGTAAAAGCAGTGCTGAGGAGATACGAACGCAGTGATTTTGATGACCGGGAAGTAGTATTCCCGAATCTTGTTATCAACAAATCGACTTATGTCGTCAAGCTGAACGGCAAAGAGATCGATCTTCCGCCAAAGGAACTGGAACTGCTGTATTTCCTTGCGTCCAACCCCAACAAGGTGTTCACCAGAGAGCAGCTGCTGGAACGCGTATGGGGATATGATTATTATGGTGACAGCAGGACCGTGGATGTGCACATCAAAAGACTCAGGGAGAAGATAGACCAGCCCGGTCAGGTTTGGCAGCTTAAAACCGTATGGGGCGTAGGCTACAAGTTTGAGGTCAGATAATGTTCAAGAGTATTTTCAGAAAGCTGATAGCCATATTCCTGTTGATTTTAACAGTGGCTTTTGCAGTCACAGGTGTGATGCTGAATATTTTCCTTTATGACTATGTCACGGAAGAAAAGGCAATTACTCTTGAGGAAGCCGGCACCTGGGTAAACAATGTTTTCAATTATTATCTGAGCATTATCGATCTGGATGACTATGCCAGTCTGGCAGCAGCGGAGATACTTCTGAGGGACACACTTATCAATTACGGGAAATACACATCATCTTATATCTGGATCGTGAACCAGGACGGATATCTGTACCGTTCGAACTGGGACATGCCGGCGTCTGTTGCTGCGAAATACACGGATGATACCGGCTATATAAAAATCGATGATCCCAGAAATTTCCCCAAGCTCATACAATCTCAGACCACCATAAGGGAAGTCGGAGATTTCAATGGCTTCTTCAAGGATCCCTATTTCAGCGAATTAGGCGATGTCTGGCTGACAGTGGCACGCTCATTCAGGTATGAGATCGCCGGCGGAAGGAGCACAATGATCGTGGTATATATGCATACGCCGGTCCAGGAAGTGAGTGCAGCCCGCGCAAAAGTGCTCAAGTATTTTCTCATATCAGGAGGCATTGCTATTGCTGTTGCAGTACTGATGATATACATTTTTTCACTGAGGCTGTCACGTCCTCTCAAGCAAATAAAAAATGCAGCAGCCAGAATATCGAATGGTGAATTTGAAAAAAGAGTCAGCATAAAGTCCCGCGATGAAATAGGGGAGTTGGCCAGAGCATTCAACCACATGGCTTCCGCTCTGGAAAACATCGAGAATATGCGCCGGGCTTTTGTTGCCAATGTATCCCATGAACTGCGCACACCTATGACTTCAATACGGGGATTCATCGAAGGGATCCTTGACGGGACAATACCTGCTGAAAAACATGACCATTACCTTGCAATAGTCAGGGAAGAAACGAATCGCCTCAACCGTCTTGTCAATGACCTGCTGGATCTGGCAAAGATGGAATCAGGTGAAATGAAACTCAGTTTTACTGATTTTGATATCAACGAACTTATAAGAAAATGTGTGATTAAACTTGAAACTTTGCTGCTGGAAAAGAATCTGACCGTAGATGCGGATTTTGAAGAAGAGGATCTGATGGTCAACGGTGACCCGGATGCTATCGAAAGAGTGCTTTATAACCTGATGCACAATGCTATCAAATTCACTCCGGCAGGTGGCAAAATAAGCATTATTACAAGATGCTCAAGGGACACGGCAGAAGTGACGGTCAAAGACACGGGTATCGGGATCGAAAAAAGTGAACTGGAGATGATATGGGACAGGTTCTACAAATCCGACAAATCAAGAAGCAGGGATAAAACCGGTACAGGACTGGGGCTGGCCATAGTCAGAAATCTGATAAATGAACATGGGCAGAGCATCCGTGCAGAGAGCAAGCTGGGTGAAGGTGCTGCGTTTACATTCACTATCGCGAAGGCTGTCGGCAATACTGCTGAGAAGTCGGAAAAATTGAGGGATACAAACCTGTAAAGTTAACAATTTATTCATAGATTCTTCAAATAGCGGAATTACAATATACTTGAGCAGGTGTACCGGGAAACGGATGATCGACTGTTAGGAGGTTTAGCATATGGATGAGTTCAGAAATGATAACGATCAATTCAATAATATCGATGAAGCGAAAAATAATCCGGATGACGGCGCTGTCAATACGGTTCATCAGGCAGATGGAGTTGAAGCGGACGCTGCCGGCAGCTCAGTACACGACAGCAGCCCTGAAGCAGGCGTGGTGAGTGATGCTGCTAACGGATCTGCTTCTGCCGGAGAAGATTATAAAATAACCGGGAATCCCGGCCAGGGACCGGAGTCATTTGGCGGGCAGGCTACAGGAATGGCCGCTGGTGACGGGGTCAGGCCGCCATACTATTCAGAAAGCATTAAAAAGACCAGACAAAAAAGGATAGGAGCAGGCCACCTGATCCTCGTATCGGTATTGAGTTCATTGCTTGGAGCGGCCATCATGTTCGCAGCAGTTGTGTATATTGCTCCGATGCTCAGTACAAAAGCGGTTGAAATGCTGGGTCTGCCTGTGAGGACAGCAGGTGTGTCAAACACTGATACCGGGATAATCAAGAAGATCGAGATAGCCGAGACCACGTCGCCTGTCGAGGCTATAGCTGAAAAAGTAGGACCATCGATAGTAGGTATCCAGATCACTGTTCCGACCAGGAGCAATTTCAATTTCTTTTTTGATATCGGACGCAGCGGGATCGGCTATGGTTCAGGCATAATAATCAGGGATGACGGTTATATCCTTACGAACAACCATGTTATCGAAGCAGCTATGGCAAGTCAGATGTCCAACAGGCTGATAGACGGTGCCAAAATAGAAGTCATTCTGCCGAACAACAGGGATAAGGCCTATAAAGCAGAAATAATAGGCAGAGACGAGAAGACGGACATAGCAGTATTGAAAATTGATGCAACAGGTCTGCCGGCAGCAGAAATGGGAGACTCAGATAAGGTCAGAACCGGACAGCTGGCTGTAGCGATAGGCAATCCCGGCGGCATGAACTACATGGGATCGGTAACTGCCGGAGTAATAAGCGGCATAAACAGGACAATCGTCATGGATAACGGACAGGAGTTCAAGCTTATACAGACGGATGCTGCCATCAATCCGGGCAACAGCGGTGGAGCTCTTGTCAATTCACAGGGGCAGGTCATAGGGATCAATACTATAAAGATCTCGGCCACCGATGTGGAAGGACTCGGCTTCGCGATACCGATAAACGAAGCCAATGAGATCGCCGAGAGCCTGATCAACTACAGATATGTGAAAGACAGACCTTATCTTGGTGTCGTGATCGACAACAGCTTCACAAAAGAGGACGCTGAGAGGCTGAAGGTGCCTGTCGGACTGCTGGTATACGATGTGCAGCCGCTGACAGCAGCATATAAGGCTGGTATCCATATCGGCGATATCATCGTAAAATTTGATGGCAAGGAGACAACGACTTTTAAGGAGCTGGAGGACCAGAAAAACCTGCACAAGCCTGGTGATGAGGTAATAGTTGAAGTATACAGGGACGGCGAGATACTGTCTTTGAAGGTGATACTAGGGGAAGAGAAAAAAATCGATTGAGCGGTCAGAATACAGACAGACCCTCCATCATGTGAAAGGGGAGCGATTGCCTGTGAGCTCTGGCTTTCAAACGCCAGGCAGACGGTGGCAGCCGCTCCCTTGTTTTTTCGGCATAAGCCCGGCAAAGACAAAATAATATATTAAGGAATATTACCTGTCTTTGCGGAGGAAGTATGCAATGAAGCTTTACGTTTTCAACGGCAGAAAGCTGCTTGTCTGCCTGCTTTTACTGGCAGCAGCCTGTCTGCTCATATTTTTGCCGGTATACCGGGAAGAACTGGCCGCGGTCTTTGCAGCGAAACGGGAGATCCCCGTGTATTCCGTGGATACAGAAGAGAACCTGACTGCATTGACATTCGACTGTGCCTGGGGGGCTGATGATATACCGCAGATCCTTGATACTTTGAAAGAAGCAGATGTGAAAGCTACATTTTTCATGGTAGGCCAATGGGCTGAAAAGAATCCTGAAATGGTCAGGGCGATGGCCATGGAAGGGCATGACACTGCCAACCATTCGTATTCGCATTTCAGGATGGGAAGCCTGGACAGGGAAATGCAGAGCAGTGAGATAAAAAAATGCGGGGATGTGATAGAGAAACTTTCAGGCAGGAAATGCGACCTTTTCAGAGCGCCTTATGGTGACTACAACAACTCCCTTCTTCAGGAAGCGCGAAAACTCGGTTATTACACCATCCAGTGGGATGTTGATTCACTGGACTGGAAGCCCGGCATAAGCAGGGATGAAATCAAGCAGAGGATACGGTCCAAGGTCAGGAAGGGGTCAATAATATTGTTCCATAATGATACTCCGCACACAGCGAAGCTGCTGCCTGAAATAATAGAAGAACTGCAATCCGGCGGCTACAAACTGGTACCAGTTTCGCAGCTCATTCTGAGGGAGGATTACATAATCGATCATGAGGGACGGCAGAAAAAGAACACATAAAAATGCTGAAACAGCATATCCTAGGAATGTTCCCGATTCTGTCCGATGGGGTTGAAAAAATGCTTATTGCGGGTATCCTTGGCAGTGAAGGTAAATGGCAGACTGCCGGCATTATCAGTTCCATACTTGCATCAAAGGGGAAGAAGGTAAGCGTCATCGACCCGGCAGGCATGCCAGGTATAAATAGTGAAAGGATCAGTGCCTATGTCAGCGAGCTTGAGAAAAACAACATAGGCATACTGATATTGAAGATGAATACCCCTGAGATCGACAAGTTCCTGCCTGATGATATCAGGTTCGACATCCTGGTATGCGACAGGGCAGGTTCATGCAAAAACAACAAAAGAGCATATTCAGACAATTTGAAAAAAGTTTTTTCCAAAATGGCTGATAAAGGCATTGCCATAGTGAATGTGGATGACAGTGATCTGATAAAGCTTCTCGAAGGCATGAAACACAGGTTCATTACATATGGATTCAATTCCAAAGCATGTGTTACCGCGTCAAGTATCGGTGACACAGTCTATAAAGAGGGCTTCATATGCTGCCTGCAAAGGTCTGTATCGACAAGGGACGGCAAAGTAATGGAACCGCAGGAATATAAGATACGACTGGAAACAGGCGGATTTGACTGCCATAATCTGCTGGCGGCGGCGGCTTTTGCCATCGTCAACGGCATCGATCCCAACCCGGAGGACAAGGACAGAGAAGTGAAGCAAATTAGCAATAATTTGATTTAAGGGATTTGCAACACGCAAAATATGTAATATAATATAACATAGCAGTCGACGGAGGCTGAACAGCTGATATTTTTCAGCATTAATTATATATGTGGGACGCTGATGTATGGATTATTTATTTTAATTCTAAAACATGCCATTCTCGAATAAACATACATTAGATAAATTCAGCGATATACAGATGAACCTTGAGAGGAGAGTGGGGGCGGATGGTCGGAAATATAATAGAGAACAATGTGGCGACTATTTCCGGTAAAGTTGTGTCCAATGTCGAGTTCAGTCATGCCGTATACGGTGAAGGGTTTTACAGTTTCATGCTTGAGGTGCCGAGACTGAGTGAAAGTTGTGATGTTATACCTGTTACCGTTTCGGAAAGGCTTACAAACAAAGAAAAACTCACACCAGGGACGATCGTCGAGGTGGAAGGTCAGTTCCGCTCTTATAATAGTTACAGCAGTGAAGGAAACAGACTCCTGTTGACTGTATTTGCAAGAGAGATCACATTTCTTGATGACGAGAAGAAGATGAAAAATCCCAATCAGATATTCCTTAACGGCTTTATTTGCAAGAAACCGATCTACAGGACAACTCCATTCGGCAGAGAAATAACGGATATACTGCTGGCAGTCAACCGCCCTTACAACAAGTCTGATTACATACCATGCATTGCATGGGGAAGGAATGCCAGGTTTTCAGAAAAACTTTCTGTTGGAGACAACATAAAGATCTGGGGAAGGATACAGAGCAGAGAATATCAGAAGAAATACGATTCCGGCGAAGTAGTGACAAAAGTGGCATATGAAGTATCGATTTCCAAAATGGAAGTAGTAGAGCGGGATGGGGAGAATGAAAGCTCCGATGACGATAACAGCCCAAACACATAGACAAATGGGCCGGTGAAAATCCGGCTTTTTATTTACATTCAAAACAAAGGAAGGCGTGCGACATGATAAAGGTAATATACGGCCCGAAGGGGACCGGCAAAACGAGATTGCTTGTCGATTCAGCCAACAAAATGGCACAGCAGGCGAAAGGTACGGTGGTGTTCATTGATGACAGCACGAAACTCATGTACGACCTTTCGCACAAGATCAGGTTCGTGAATGTATCAGAATATCCGCCGCTTGATCACGAAAGCTTTTTCGGATTCATATGCGGCATCCTTTCGCAGAATTACGATATAGAAGGGATTTTCATAGACAGGATCAATTTCATCACCAGAGAAAGTATCGAGGAGTACGAAACATTTTTCGAAAAGCTGAAGGCGCTTGCAGAGAAGAACGATACTCTGTTTTTCATTACTCTCAACGGACCGGCGGATAAAACGCCTGATTTTCTTAAGCAATATATCGAGTAGACATGGGCACACTATGGAGTGATATCTTTATCATTTCATCAACCGAGGTGATGTCTGTGGATAAGGACACAGTGATAAATGAACTCAACACTGTGCTCAAGGGTGAACTGATGGCGGTCGAGTCATACGATATGTTTATTTACAATACTGACGATGAAAGGATCAGGCAGCAATTCGAGCGGTTCAGAGAAGATCATAAAGAGCATGCGGAGTTATTGAGCAGAAGGATCCGCAGTCTTGGTTCAGTTCCGGACAAGGGGACTGGTTTACCGGGTATGTTTTCACAAATCAAGCTGGAATTTGAGACCAAAGGCAAGGATTCGGATGAAATTCTCAAAAGAGCTTTTTTCGGCGAGGACAAAGGTGTAAAAATGGCCGAAGAAATAATTAAGGGAGATCTTGATCCTGAAAGTGCAGAACTTATTGGCAAGATCCTGTCAAAAGACCGGGAGCATCTGGTGACGATGCTGGGGATCATGAAGGATAATCTGCACTGATCGTGTCAGACCGTTGGAGCCAGCTGTATCAAAGCGCATCTGCATTGGATATGGCTGGCCTTTATTTCTCTTCGTATAATTTCGAGAGTTCTCCTATATTGTTCAATACGATCCTGCCTTTAATGTCCGCAAGCTGCCTGTTTTTTTCAGATACCACCTTTTTCAGTTCATAGATTGAGAAATTGAGTTTGTCACCTGTTTTTTTCTGCTCATCCTCCACTGTGTTTCTAAACAGCGTCCAGGTTTTTTCGAGAGACTCTGTATCCCGCTCCACCTGCTCCCAGTTGTCTTTTTCTGATTCAAGCATGACATTTCTCGTAAAATATATCATTCTTTTTACTTCAGGGGGTATTTTTGAATGATAGAGAGAATAGAGGTCTGGTATATGCGAGTACAGCTTATTTGCCAAAGCAAGGACTTTATCCTTATTCCTGGACTCCGCTTCGGTAGTCAGGTTGTTCAGTGAATTGTCAAAGGCATCGACAAGCTTCAAATCAGCGCCTTTTTTTGTAACTTCGGGCAGCAGGTCATTCCATTTATAGTGGAGGTCATTGATTGCTTTATCTGCTTTCATCCAGGCATCTTTTTCTTTTTGCTCATCCTTCTGCTGTTTGCTCTCCTGGCGGTTGTCTTCCTGCTGCCCGCTCTTCTGCCCATTACCTTGCTGCTGTCCTTTTTCCTGCTGTTTGTCCTGCTCCTGTCCATCTTCCTGTTGCGTTCCATCCTGCTGATCGTTTTCCTTATTATCTTTATCCTGCTGTCCGGGCTTATTATCTTTGCCTTCGGTTTTCATGGCAGGCCCGCCCAGCGCTTCAAAGAGGGTTTCGATATTATCCTCCAGCTTACTGAGTTTTTCTGATTCCTTTTCTTCTTTTATTTTCTTTCGGGCAGCCTGGAGCTGCACATCCTGCTGCTGTCCGCTCTTATTACCGGAGCAGCCCGACATCACAGCCGGCATTAAGAGTATCGTAAATGCCAGTAAGATGCTTGTGACGGAATAATGTCCGAACAATTTTATTACCTCCAAAACCAGTATACAACGGCTGTTTTATTATAAGTAAAAAGCCAGATATTCATACGGAAGCAAAGCATTTGCCTAATGTATTACATACGTTGAAAAATTTACATGCAGCTTTTTTCGAAAGATCCGCCAAATTTGCTGAGCAGTGTTGTATACTGAAAGAAGAACACGGAGATGGATTGGGTACACTTCTTGACCCAATAGCATACTTGCTGGCAGAGTACAGCCCCATACCGCTTTCTGGCGGGTGTCACCAAACAAATTTCAAAGGGGATCGAGATGAGTCTTACAGTTAATCTGTTGTCAAGAAAGGAAGGGGAACTTAAAAGGTTCCTCGAGCGTTTTTATGAATGTGAGGTAGATATGGATGATGATACGGAGATATGGTTCTATGAGTATGTAAGACCGGTAGAGGCAGTGGATATCATCAGTGCCGTCATGGACAATATTGACAGATTCCAGATAGCTATATGCATCCAGTTAAGTGACGGCAAATTGTATCAAGTGACAGAGGCCAACCATAATGAAATTATCAGGGATATATTCCTGCTTTTCTGCAACAGGGATCTGCTGCATCAGAGCTGTAATACGCAGCAATAGTCAGGAGAGCATATTAAATACATCCATGATGCTGCCGCCTGATTTGTCAAGTTCGTTTTTGAAGTAATCGAGGGTTTCGGTCACAACATCATTGAGAAGCTTCTGACCCAATACTTCTACGGGGGCGAGGTCATCAGTCAGTACATACCTGGATTCAGTCACTTCAACACAGTCTCTGATCACTCTTTCCGACAGCGGCAGCAACAGGCTGTCCTGTCCAAGTGCTGATGAATTGTCCTTCAGATATTGGAGACAGTTTTCATCATCTGAGGAGTAGACCAGGGTGTTGGTTATACCGGGAATGTCATATTTATAGACCTTTTTCATATTGTTTTTAAGAGTATGGGTCAGATAGTCGGTTATTTCAGTGCTGTTTTCGCTGCGCATGTTTATGTTGACCATGAGGACACCGCCGGGCCTGAGATGCTCTTTCAGTTCAGCGAAAAACTCTGTGGTGGCCATGTGGAAGGGTATCGTTATGTCGTGATAGGCATCCACAAGGATGATATCATACATGCCCGCCTCAGGTCCTGACATGAATGTGCGTCCGTCATTGATATATACTGTAGCTTCCTCGTCTGTCAGTTCAAAGTATTTTTTGGACAGGTCTACGATTTTTTCATCTATTTCCACTCCTATGATATTGCTGTTCGGGTAAAAATACTTGCATTCCTTCGCAAAGGTACCTGTACCCATACCCAGAACCAGTACGTCAAATGATTTTTCCGTACTGCCGTCCCTGAGAAAAAGGGGAGACATCAATGCGTAGTCATAATAATATCCTGAAAGTATCTGATCTCTCGTGTAAATGGACTGTACACCGAAGGCTACATTTGTGGATAAAATCACTGAATTTCCCCTTTCTGCTACCTGGAGATAGTTGTACGGTGATTCATCCTCCAGTACCACATCGGTCCAGAAGGCGTAAGAGCTTCTAAGCGGCATGAACAGAAGGACGGCAGTAAGTACAGTCGTTATGATACTCTTCACATATCCTTTTTTGCTCGTTATGAAATAGTACAGGCAAATCAGGTTCAGAGCAAGGGCAAATACGAGAAATGATTTCATCGTGCCAATGTAGGGTATTGTCAGGAATGTGGGGATAAATGTGCCGATTATACTTCCTATCGTAGATGCAGCATAGATTTCACCGGCTGTACGGCCGCTTTTTTCCATATCTTTTATACCTAGCTTGACCAGATAGGGAGACACCATGCCAAGTATCAGCAGTGGGGCTGAAAACACCAGCAGACAGGACATTACAGAGCCAGCCAGTATAAGATTGGAAGGCAGTATCCATGCCATGACCAAAGCAGACAATGCTATGACGTACTTGCCGACAAGCGGGATAACAGCGACCCACAGGGCTGCGACCCACAGCATGGCGAAAAGCCTGCCCAGATCGTTGTGCTTGTCGGCTGAACGGCCGCCGAGCACATTGCCGATGCTCATAGATATCATGATCAGACCTATGACTACAGTATAGACTATCGAAGATGTCCCGAAATAAGGTGCAAGCAGTCTTGTAGCGGAGAGCTCCACTCCCATGACCGCCATTCCGCAAAGAAAAGAAGTCAGATAAATGAACAGGTTTTTCCGCATAGATGGTGACCCCCATGTAAATTTATGTATACAAGCCTTTTAATAGTTTATACCAAAACAGGCAGGTTGTGAAGTACCTGATCCGCATGATAATATAGATCAGAAGATATCTGAAAATCAGCAACAGAACGGAGATGGCTCAACGATGGACACAGCTTATGCACGGTATCTGCTGCTGGTGGCAATTGTGGCTGCAGGCACTGCTGTGCTTGGGACACTCTTATTTATAGCCATCAGGGGCAGAAGGCGTAAAAAGCACAGCAGCGGGATCGCTGATAATGCAAAAGCAAGAAATGCAGCAAGTGATATCATTGAAAACGGCAATGTCAGCGTATTCTTTGACAAGCACCGCAATGCCGTGCTGATCCCATATGTTCCGGATATATTCGGATCCGGGAAGGCAACTGTCGATATAATACGGCTGGATATGCCCTACAGATCCGATGAGCTCGGTCATGCTGTCAAAACCGCCATGGCATCCTGCAGGAACGGCAAACCGGCTGACAACAGAGTATTGATGAGATTACTGGGTTCAAGCGGCTGGAAGGAGTTCACAACGGGCAGGCTGAGCATATCTGTATATTGTAAAGATAGCAAAGGCATAATGCTAAACTCTACTGTAAGAACACCTGAAGGTGCATATGTTTACATTTCAAGAACCCCGGAAATATGCCTGCCGCCGAATACAGACAGTGCTGAGCTGGGCGATGCGGTTCTCGAGCTTCTCAAAAAATGCAGATAAGCAAATGAAGTCTGGTATCCCTTCCACATAATATCCGACATGGCGCATCCTCTTTACATCCACTGCCTCGTATTTCAATTCTGAAATTTTAAGGTAATTTTAAGACTGTATGAAGTATATTTAAAGCTTTTTCCTCTATGATCGAAGTGTGGAGGTGAAACTTTGAAAATATTGGAATGCAGTGGACTGGTTAAAATGTATGGCAAAGTTAAGGCTGTCGACGGCCTTTCCTTCAGCGTGGAAAAGGGTGAGTTGCTGGGACTTCTCGGCCCAAACGGAGCCGGCAAGACGACTACGATAAAGATGATACTTGGGCTTACCAGCCTGTCCGGCGGGAAAGTTATCATCGACAGGGACATAAAAATCGGTTATTCCCCTGAAACTCCATATTTCCATCTGTTTCTGACCGGTTATGAAGTAATGCGGTTCTACTCACAGCTGCAGAAGCTGGATAGGCGGACCGCGGACCGGCAAATCGGCAGACTGCTCGAACTTACCGGATTGTCAGGCGCAGCCGGGAAAAAAGTTAAAAACTATTCAAAGGGCATGCTGCAGAGGCTTGCATTTGCGCAGGCGCTGTTGGGAGAACCGGAGCTCCTCATACTTGATGAACCAACTTCAGGTCTTGATGCCGTCGGCAGGATAGAAATGCTTGGACTGATTGAGCGGCTGAAATATGAGGGCAAAACAATCATTATCAATTCTCATATCTTAAGTGATATCGAAAAAACAGCGGACAGGACAATAATCATTGCAAATGGAAGACTGGCCGGTATGACGGGCAAAAACGACCTGGCCTGCAACAGCCTTGAGGAACTGTTTGTAAAAGCCGTAGGAGGTGTTGCACATGTTGGCACTGATACATAACACATTCAGGGAACGGATACGCGGGAAGACATTTTATATCGTGGGATTCATCGGTATGGTGATTATGCTGTTTATCACTACCGGAGACAGCAATCTTACGATAAACGGGAAAAAGGTTACAGGATTCGAACAGATGGTGCCTGTTGCACTTTCGATAGCTGGCTTTGTGTCAAACCTTCTTGCAGTCATGGTATCACTGCGGACTATCCCGGATGAGTTTGAAAGGAAGACGACACACCTTGTGCTGATAAGAGGTATAAAGCCGTGGCAGTACATGTTTTCGCTAACTGTCGGAAATATACTGGCAAGCCTTTTCTGTATGTTTTCGCTTAATGCTTCACTGGCAATATTCTGCATTGCTTACGGCAGACTCGGGCTAATAATACCTGCATTCCTGAGTGTAGCCATTATGGGCATCAATTCGATGTTCCTGAGTGCGGCCGTAAGCGTTATGAGCATCAAAGCGCCGGTATACATCACAGGAATCACTGGCATTTTCATTTATGCAGCCGGGATACTCCATGGTGTGCTGGACACTCTGGCAAACACGGCACAGGGTGTCGGTGCGGTCCTTGCCCGTGCCACGCTGTTTTTGATACCGGATTTTTCAGCGGTGCAGCAGCAGGCGTCAAACGTACTGACGGGCGCTCCCATAGATCCGGAACCGATACTGAGTTCGCTGATACTGTTGTATCTGGCCATGTCGCTAACGTTTGTCCTTTTCAGGAAGGAGGTATGACATGAAGGCGTTTAAGTTTGTGTACCTGCTCATCGGTGTGCTTCTTGCAGCCAGTGCACTGCTGACCTCCATGCGGGGGTTGCCTGAGGAAGACCGGGAGTTATATGAAAAGGCCTGTATGCTGGAGAACGGGAGACTGGAACAGATATGGCCCGGCCTGTACATAAGCCATTATCCGGTCGCAATACGGAAAGGAAATGCGGAGTATGTGATTTTCAATGGAGAAATCAAAAAAAGGAAGCCAATTCTTCCTGTCGTGGCGTGTACGGCATATCCTTCAGAAGACGGGGTATATATCCTGGTACCGGCCAAATCAGTGATGGATTCGCTGGGACAGATAATAGAGGGATTTTCCGGCAGTTTTGAAGATGCGCTTATCAGCCAGTTCTCGATAAACAACAAAAAGATTACGGACAACCAGTATATATCGGTACTTTACCATGAGGCAATGCATGCTCTCCAGTTAAGCTGGTGGGAAGAAAAAATAACTGCTTTGGCTGAAGGCATTGCGGATGCTGAGGTCGAAGCAAAGATGGCGGAGACTGAATCCGATCCGGAAATACAGGCCATGTACGAAGAACAGGTTGAACTGCTTTATGATCTGGTGGTTCCGGAGGACAGTATACCAGATGCCGGAGCCGTCAGAGAGTACTTCAGGATCAGGACTGATATACAGGATATGCTGAGTACAAAGGCAGGCATCGATGCCAACGCGATAAAAAGTTACATCGATCTGTATGAACTGCTGGAGGGAACGGCAAGGTATGTCGAGGCAAGGACTGCGCTGGCGCTTTCGGATGAGGAGTTATACGGACAATATTTGCTGTCCTTGAAGGAAACAGTCTATGGTAGAGAGAAGTATTACAGAAGCGGCATGGGAATATGCATGCTGCTGGACAGGCTGGACCCGAACTGGAAGCAGTACCTGTCCGAAGGAAGTCTGTCACTGGCGGAATTGCTGGAGAATGTGGTGGAGGATTCTTGATAATGGGAGAGGAGAAATTTACGATCCTGCTGGCTGATGATGAAAAGGAAATAGTGGACCTGCTGAGCCTTTATCTTGAGAATGCTGGTTTTGATGTGATTGGAGTTTTCAACGGCACAGAAGCTTTTGATGTGCTTAGCAGCAAAGAGGCAAAGATAGATGCAGCTGTGCTGGATATCATGATGCCGGGGATGGACGGCTATACATTGGTCAGAAAGATCCGAGAGACCAGCAATATACCGATTCTGATACTTTCAGCAAGAAGCGACGACAGCGGGAAGATACTGGGGCTTGATCTAGGTGCCGACGA
>DGEE01000067.1:27459-29549 GCA_002385815.1 Hungateiclostridiaceae bacterium UBA3934 | reverse complement strand
GGGCGAACTGGTGCTTGACAGGGAAAGCTGCACACTTACAAAAAATGGCCGTGAAATACTGCTTACCGCGATAGAGTATAAGATATTGTGCCTGCTGATGGAAAACCGGGGCAGAGTGTTTACCAAAAGCCGCATTTATGAGCATGTTTGGGGAGAAGATTTTTACGAGAGCGATGACAACACGATAATGGTACATATAAGCAAGCTTCGGGATAAGATTGAGGACGATTCGCGAGCCCCCAAATACCTGAAAACCATCAGAGGACTTGGTTACCGATTTGAAAAGGAGAAGTAACTGTGAAAAAAAGGACCCTTCACGGAACGCTTATAAAGAATTATGTGGTTTTCGTCATTATCCTGCTGGTGGCAGCAGCCCTTTCAATCTTGTTCCTTGCGGCTTTGCTGACCGGGAGTATGTCAGACGAGGACCTTCCTCCCTTGACGGCTGAGCAGATGGCAGGACCGGACTATGAACAGATGGATATCACAGAAATAACTTTGATGGGCGGTTGGGTTGAAATACTTGATGAAGACAACAGGGTCATCTTTGTAAAAGGTGACAAAAAGACGGCAGATTACAGGTACGACAGCAAACAGCTGTATGAAATGCTGAGCTATCCCGGGGGAAGTACCGGGTGGTTTTGTACGGCCAGCAATTTCACTTCGGCAGGCGGACATGATTATACATGCCTGATACTGCTTCCGGAGGAGAATATAGAGCTGCAGTTGAACTTGATAAATGCACCACTTCCTGTAACAAAAAAAATCCTGGCCATTGTTTTCGTATCGTTGTTTCTGTTTCTTCTACTTTTCCTGCTTAATATATTCCTGTACAGCAAATGGTCTGCTGCAAAGATAAGCAGGCCGCTGTCCCGGATAACCACTGCGATACACGAATTCAGATCTGGAAAGCTGGATACGCGCATGGACTTCCGGGCGGAAAATGAGTTTTTGCAGATACGGGATGCTTTTAATGAAATGGCTGAAAAGCTTGAGTCTGCTGAAAAAGAAAAGGCCAGACTGGAGAAAGCCAGAAACCGCATGTTCATTGATATATCACATGACCTCAAAACGCCGATGACGATAATCAGCGGATACAGCAAAGCACTGGCCGAAGACATGGTCAGGGATGAAGACAAAAAGAAGAGATACATCGAGGCCATCTACAATAAATCCGTTCATGTTTCCAACATGATCGAGGACTTATTCGAGCTGGCAAAGCTGGACTTCAGGGAAACAGATCCGGATCTGGAAAAAATCGATCTGGCAGAGTTCCTCAGGGATATGGCTGCAGAACACTATGAGCAAATGGAAGACAAAGGGCTTGAATTGGAACTGCAAATTCCGCAGGACAGGGTAATGTACATGCTTGACAGGAAAGAGATGACCAGGGCTGTTTCCAATATCCTGGTCAATGCCATCAGGCACAATCCTCCCGGGACATCTGTGTTTCTGGGGCTGTATAATATGTATGACCGCACCGACATTGTGATTGCGGACGACGGTATCGGGATCCCGGAAGATATCCGCCAGACTGTATTCGATCCTTTTGTAAAGGCTGATGGATCAAGGAGCAGTGGCGGGACCGGGCTGGGTCTTGCCATTGCCGGAAAGATAGTGGAAAAGCATGGGGGAACTCTGAAGCTGGCCGACGGTTATGGACCACTTATACAGAGCAAGCCGCAGGACGCCCGGGAATCCCGTTCCGATTTTGATATCGATATCACCAAATACAAGACATTTTTTATAATGTCATTCGGCAAGATAAGTGTTGATACGACAATTGTCTGATCAGTCTTATGCAGTGCAGACAAACACCTGGCCAGTCCTGTACCGGTCTCGGCGAATACTGGCCCTGGCATTCATCAGATATCCGGTACTTACTCCGGCTTTATTCGACAGCTGGCGTCTGACCCTGCTTTCATTCTATATCAGGTGACTGGCTCTCATAGAGTTTTAGCACAAAAAATCAAACAAGGACTTTAGTAGAATTTTATCAGCTAGTATGTTCGAAATTTCGAATAAAGTCAGCGTTTTTCGGTATTATTATTGAAAGACCTCAATAGGAGGTAACATAATAATACGTTTTC
>DGEE01000067.1:23221-27309 GCA_002385815.1 Hungateiclostridiaceae bacterium UBA3934 | reverse complement strand
GTTTTAATTGAATGCGAAAACAAGTCGTTATTCTTTCAAATTGTATCTTGTATACAATAAACGTTTTGTATATAATAAACATGGCTGAAATGCCTGATATAAGCTGATGTTAGAACCAGGTGATAATCAAACACTCAGGTTTGTATCGGACTAAACATATCAGATCAGGACAAAATAACAGCAGATATATTTCTACTTGAAAGGGGTCTTTTAATTGAAATTTCTTGAACAGATCAGTGAACGCGCAAAAAAAGACATCAAAACCATCGTGCTGCCTGAAAGCTCAGACATCAGAACGATAAAGGCTGCAGCGATGGTGCAGGAAAAAGGTATCGCCAGGATCGTTCTGGTGGGCAAAGAAGCTGAGATCAAAAGGCTTGCCGGTGATCTGGATATTTCAGGGGCAGTCATAGTTGATCCTGAGACTTCGCCTGATTTCGACAGGTATGCACAAGAGCTTTATGAGCTGAGGAAGTCAAAGGGGATGACGCCTGAGCAGGCGCGCGAGCTTGTGAAGGATGAACTTTACTGGGGCGTTATGATGGTAAAGATGGGCGATGCAGACGGAATGGTCGCAGGAGCGATACATTCCACAGCTGAAACTCTCAGGCCTGCTTTGCAGATACTGAAGACAGCACCGGGTACTAAACTGGTCTCGGCATTTTTCGTAATGGTGGTGCCTGACTGTGAATACGGCTGCAATGGCACCTTTATATATGCTGACAGCGGTCTGGTCGAGAATCCCGATGCGGATCAGCTATCCGAAATAGCGATTTCATCTGCCAAAACATTTAAAAATCTGATCCAGGCAGAACCGGTCGTAGCCATGCTTTCTTATTCCACTTATGGCAGTGCTGAAAGCGAGCTGACCAATAAAGTTGTGGAAGCAACAAAGCTGGCAAAGCAGAAGGCTCCGGAACTGCTGATCGACGGTGAACTGCAGGCGGATGCTGCACTTGTACCGTCAGTAGGACAATTCAAGGCGAAGGGCAGCCCGGTGGCAGGTAAGGCCAATGTGCTGGTTTTCCCCGATCTCAACTGTGGCAATATCGCATACAAGCTGACACAGAGGCTTGCCAAGGCTGAGGCTTACGGACCTATCACACAGGGGATAGCAAAACCGGTGAATGATCTTTCCAGGGGCTGTTCGGCTGAAGATATCGTGGGTGTTGTTGCCATAACTGCAGTCCAGGCACAAATAATTTAAAGGAGCTGTTATAGATGAAAATTTTGGTTATAAACACAGGCAGTTCTTCTTTGAAGTATCAGCTTATAGACATGGAAAATGAAGCTGTGCTGGCAAAAGGTCTTTGCGACAGGATCGGTATAGACAATTCGTTCATAAAGCACACCAAAACAGGAAGTGATACTATCGTCGTCGATATCGATATGACGAATCACAGGGCTGCGATAAAGCAGGTCATGGGTGTACTGACTGATGAAAAGAACGGTGTTATCAGTGATATGTCAGAAATAGCAGCAGTAGGGCACCGCATAGTCCATGGAGGAGAAAGATTCCATGATTCAGTAATAATAGATGAAGATGTGATGGGTGCCATAAGAGAGTGTATAGAACTGGCTCCGCTCCACAACCCGCCGAATATCATCGGCATCGAAGCATGTCAGCATATAATGCCCGACACTCCGATGGTGGCTGTGTTCGATACTGCATTCCACCAGACACTTCCCCAGTATGCGTATCTATATGCACTGCCGTACGAAATGTATGAAAAGCACGGGATAAGGAAATACGGATTCCATGGGACATCTCATAAATATGTTGCTCAAAGGGCTGCAGCCATGCTGGGGAAGCCACTGGAAGAGCTGAAGCTCATAACCTGCCATCTTGGCAATGGAGCCAGTGTATGTGCCGTCGAGTACGGCAAATCTGTTGAAACCAGCATGGGCTTTACTCCGCTTGACGGTCTTGCAATGGGTACCAGGAGTGGTACAGTTGACCCGGCGGTGGTAAAATTCCTGATGGAAAATGAGAAGATGACACCCAGGGAAATCGACGAGTATCTCAATAAAAAGTCGGGTGTCCTGGGGATTTCTGGTGTCAGCAGTGATTTCAGGGATCTGGAGGAAGCATTTGACAACGGTAACGGAAGGGCCAGGCTGGCTATCAAAATATTCTGCTACAGGGTAAAACAGTATATCGGCAGTTACGCAGCCGTTATGAACGGACTGGATGCCGTTGTCTTCACAGCGGGGATCGGTGAGAACAACCCGCTGGTGCGTGAGATAATCATGGAGAACCTGGATTTTCTGGGGCTTGGCATCGACCCTGAGAAGAACAAGGTCAGAGGTCAGGAAATGGATATAAGCACAGAAGACGCAAAAGTCAGGACACTTGTGATCCCCACCAACGAGGAGCTTGCAATAGCCAGAGAGACACTGAAGCTGATAGCGAAATAATTACCTTGACATTGCAGGTATTAGTTAGTATAATTTCTTTTGTTGCTGATTTGAGGGGTATCGCTTATGAAGATCGATATTTCAGATATTTTAGTGTCTGATGGTGCGGATATGAAGGTCGATTTGACCGGAGTACCGCTACAGCAGGAACCTGCAGACGGATATATCATCGAAGGTGACATGTCTTTCTGCGGCACTTTGACCAACAATAACGGTATCCTGCATCTTGCAGGATGGCTGGAAGCCGTTTATAAAAGTGCGTGCTACAGATGCCTTGGTGAAGTCAGCAGCAGGTTGAGACTGAAAATAAGTGAAAACTTTACGAGCAACAGCGATGCCGATAAGAAGGATATGTATCCTTTTGAAGGAAAAATGCTTGACATCAGCAGGGCACTCAATGATAATATTATTCTGAACCTTCCGATGAAGCATTTGTGTTCCGACCAGTGCAGGGGATTATGCAGCAAATGCGGTGGAAACCTAAACGAGGTTCAGTGCGACTGTATCGATGATGGTATCGATCCGCGCATGGAAGGTCTGAACAAATTTTTTGAAAGATCGTGACATACGCTTATCAGGGAGGTGTTAGAATATGGCAAACCCAAAACGCAGAACATCTAAAGCCAGAAGAGATAACAGGAGATCCCACTGGAAGCTGTCCCAGCCCAACCTGGTCAGCTGTCCGCAGTGTCATACGCTGAAAGCTCCTCATATAGTCTGCAAGGAATGTGGATATTATGGCGGCAGGGAAGTTCTGAAGGAAGTTGAGGCATAACAGTCCGGTTTGAACAGACCGGATTCTAACGACGAAAAAGGCTGTCTTCAAAAGACAGCCTTTTTAAGGTGTGAGCGCAGATGAAAAGAAGCATCATCATCGACAAGGTCCAACCAAACAGTGCAGCAATGGATGCAGGTATCGAGCCGGGAGATCTGCTGCTGGCTGTGAACGGTCAACAGATAACAGATATATTCGATTACCGGTTTATCACAGCAGACTCGAGTCTTCTCGTGGAAGTCGAGAAAAAGAATGGTGAGGTCTGGGAAATAGAAATCGAGAAAGATGAATATGAAGATCTGGGTCTTGAATTTGAAGACCCTTTGATTTCCGGGGCCAGACACTGTACGAATAAATGTCTGTTTTGCTTTATCGATCAGCTTCCGAAAGGGATGCGGGATACCCTGTATTTCAAGGATGATGATTCGAGGCTGTCTTTCCTCACAGGCAACTATGTCACGCTGACCAATATGAATAGAGAAGAGCTGGACAGAATAGTCAGGTACAGGATGACTCCTGTGAATGTATCTGTCCACACCACTGATCCGGATCTCAGGGTAAAAATGCTGGGCAACCGGTTTGCCGGCGATGTGCTTGAGAAGATCGGGATCTTCGCCGAAGGCGGTATAGATGTGAATGCACAGATAGTATTGTGCAAAGGGCTCAATGACGGAGCTGAGCTGGACAGTACACTGAAGGATCTGACTGCTTTGCGTCCGGGTATTGCCAGCATATCAGTCGTGCCGGTAGGTCTGACAAAATGGAGAGAAGGCTTGTATCCTCTTGAGCCTTTTAATGCCGATGATGCCGGAAAAGTACTGGAACAAGTCGGAAAATGGCAGAGGAAATGCCTTGAAGAGCATGGGACAAGATTGGTTTATCCTGCTGATGAATT
>DGEE01000067.1:8064-22962 GCA_002385815.1 Hungateiclostridiaceae bacterium UBA3934 | reverse complement strand
AACGGAGAGATGCTGGACAGGCAATGGAAGGGTCAGCCGGCCAGGACTGTGAGCATAGCAACGGGCAAATGTGCATCGGGCTATATCAGGCAAATGGCCCGGACTCTGGAAAAGCGGTATAATGGATTGCAGATAATCGTTTATGCGATAGAAAACGAATTTTTTGGAGAAAATGTCACGGTGACGGGCCTTCTGACCGGCACTGACATAGTACGCCAGCTCAGGGGCATGCCGCTGGGCAGCGAGCTGCTCATATCAAAGAGCATGCTGAAGTCAGATGAAGAACTGTTCCTTGACGATTTCACAGTTGACAGGCTGAGTGAGGTCCTGGGCAAAAAAATCACTGTTGTTGACAATGATGGTGCGGATTTTGCAGACAGGATTTTGGGGACAACGTACAAAGAGGGTGAATCATTTGGCAAAACCGATAGTAGCGATTGTTGGCAGGCCTAATGTCGGCAAGTCTACCTTTTTCAATTATATATGCGGAAAACGGATCTCGATCGTTGAAGATACACCTGGCGTGACCAGAGACAGGGTCTATGCAGAAGCGGAGTGGAGAAACAGGACATTCACGCTCATAGACACGGGAGGCATCGAGCCGTATTCAGAAGATAAAATCATGCAGCAGATACGCAGACAAGCTGAAGTGGCTGTGGAACTGGCTGATGTCATTGTTTTTATGGTGGATGGCAAGGAGGGCATGACGGCTTCGGACAAAGAAATAGCAACGATGCTGCGCAAGACCAGCAAACCTGTGGTTCTGGTGGCCAACAAGGTCGACAATATTGGGGAACCACCGCCGGAAATATATGAGTTTTACAATCTTGCACTGGGAGATGTGGAAACGGTGTCTTCCGTACATGGTCTCGGGATGGGAGATCTGCTCGATAAGATATACAGCTTTTTCCCCGACGAAAACCTGGAAGATTCAGAGGATAATGTCATAAAAGTAGCTGTGGTCGGAAAACCCAACTCCGGAAAGTCTTCACTGGTCAACAGGCTGATCGGCGAGGAAAGGGTCATAGTCAGTGATATACCGGGGACCACAAGGGATGCAGTAGACACGTATGTGGAGCAGGATGGAGGTAAATTCGTGCTCATAGATACTGCTGGCATACGCAGAAAAAGCAGGATAACCGAAAGCATCGAAAGATACAGTGTGCTCAGATCCTGGACGGCAATAGAAAGGTCTGATGTCTGTGTGATCATGATTGATGCCCTGGAGGGTGTGACTGAACAGGATACAAGGATAGCCGGGTACGCCCATGAGCAGGGGAAGGCATCAGTGATCGTCATAAACAAATGGGATCTTGTTGAAAAAGGAACCGGCACGATGGATGAATACCGCAGGAAAGTAAACGAGAAGCTGGGCTTCATGCAGTACGCACCTGTGTTGTTCATTTCTGTCAGAACCGGACAAAGAGTACACAGATTGCTGGAACTGGTGAAATTCATATATGAACAGGCATCTCTCAGGATTTCAACCGGAATGCTCAATGACCTGCTCAATGAAGCGACGGCGATGGTACAGCCGCCGTCCGATAAAGGCAGGAGGCTAAAACTGTATTATGCTGTGCAGGCGGCAGTCAGGCCTCCTACATTTGTGATATTTATGAATGACAGGGAGCTTTTCCACTATTCCTATGAGCGATATCTTGAGAATCAGCTCAGGAAGAGTTACGGGTTCGAAGGTACCCCCATAAGGTTCATACTCAGGGAACGGGACAATAAGGATTGAACCGCGCAGGACCCTGTATGGTCTGAAAGAGAAGATACAGCGATAAAATAAATACTATGGAGGATCCACATATGTATATCAGGACAGTACTTGCCATAGCAGCGGGATACCTGCTGGGAAGCCTGAACACATCGCTGATAGTAGGCAGATTCTATAAAGTCGATGTGCGCAAGCACGGCAGCGGGAATGCAGGTATGACCAATACTCTGAGAACTCTGGGGAAAAAAGCTGCATTGCTGGTGATACTTGGAGACATAGGTAAAGGCATTCTGGCCTGGCTGGCAGGCTATTACATATACGGTGCTCCCATTGGTGGGATGCTTGGTGGTACTGCATGCATAACAGGACATATATGGCCTGTCTTTTTCCGTTTCAGGGGAGGTAAAGGAGTCCTGACAACCTTTGCGGTACTGCTCATGTTCGACTGGGTGGTGGCGCTTGGTCTTCTGCTGATTTTTATTGTAATAGTGCTGCTCACAGGGTATGTTTCGCTGGGATCGATGACGGCAGCCCTTCTTTTTCCGATAGCTGCTGCTGTTTTGGGCAGGGAAGCTCCCACTCTTATTTTTTCAGGTCTGATAGCATTGGTCATAATTCTGAAGCATCATGAAAATATCAGACGGCTGCTGAGCGGTACAGAATCGAAATTTTCTTTCGGCAAAAAGAGATAAAGGAGAGATCTGCATGGGGAGGAATGTTTCTGTTCTTGGAGCGGGAAGCATGGGTACAGCAGTTTCCGTGCTGCTCGCCGATAACGGGCATAATGTGATGATGTGGTCAATATACAGGGACGAAGTGGATATGATCAACAATCTGAGGGAACAGAAGGACAAGCTTCCAGGAGTGGTCGTACCACAGAGTGTAAGCTGTACTGATGATCTCGAAGAAGCGATGCAGTTCTCGGATATCTGCATCATTGTCATACCGGCTCAGAAGGTCAGAGAGAATATGAGTGCCATTGCTTCGCTAAAGCAAAAGCCGTCGCTGATCAGTTGTTTTTCAAAAGGTCTGGAAAAAGGGTCCGGACTCAGGATGTCCGAGGTCATTAATGAAGAACTGCCCGGGATCACAGTTGTGGCAATGTCCGGGCCATGTCACGCTGAGGAACTCTCAAAGGGCATACCCACTGCATATGTCGCTGCTTCTGAAAGCAGGAAAGCGGCCGAAATGATACAGGATCTGTTCATGTCTCCGAGATTCAGGGTTTATACCAATCCGGACATAGTCGGTGTAGAGCTCGGAGGGGCGATAAAGAACATAATAGCACTGTGTGCTGGGATATCTGACGGACTCGGCTACGGGGACAACACAAAAGCGGCACTGATGACCAGGGGCATAGCCGAGATATCCAGGCTCGGATGTGCAATGGGGGCCAAAAGGCAAACCTTCTCAGGGCTTGCAGGTATCGGTGACCTGATAGTAACATGTACCAGCATGCACAGCAGGAACAGACGCGCCGGGATACTCATCGGCCAGGGACTGACAGTTGAGCAGACCCTGGAAGAGGTCAAAATGGTCGTGGAAGGGGTATACACGACTGAACCTGTATATAAGCTTTCAAGAGAACTGGGGATTTCGATGCCTATCACTGCTGAGGCCCATGCAATCCTGTTTGAAGGCAAGGATCCTGCCAGTGCCGTATCTTCGCTGATGAGCAGGAACCGGACATGTGAACATGAAGCGGAAGACCTTGATGATATTTGGAAGTAATCCGGTGCCGGACTCGAAATGCTGATCAGAGAACCTGTCTGATCAGGAACTGTCTCAAACTTATTAACATAATATAGTACAGTGAGATGAAGCCTTGCTGATTTCTCGTTGGAGAACAGCAAAAAGGGTCCGGAGGGTCTGCCATGTATTTTTGTTATCCAACTGCCGGGATGTCCTTTGCCCGGCTGCCGTGCATGATGTATCCAAAAAGTAAGGAAAAAGTGTACTCCATGGGTGCAGGTACAGCTTGTCCTGAAGGTTTCAGCGGGTTGTACCGCGAAAGCTGCAATGCCTCATGCCTGCCAAAAATCATTTCAGCTTATGCCATGCTCATTGCCGGTCCTGACTACCCGTCCATAACAGGTTTGATAACCTTTGCTGATACTCCTGACGGCACTGTGGTCTGTGCCGACGTGAGAGGATTGCCCCCGTACAGACCTGCCATTGGAGCCCAAAGCCCTGTAGGGCCTTTTGGGTTCCACATACATGAAGGCAGTCAGTGCTGTATCGGAGATCCGGAAAAACCATTTGAAGGTTGTGGAGGCCACTGGAACCCGACAAATCAGCCTCACGGTAATCATGCAGGAGATTTTCCGGTATTAGTGGCAAGCAACGGCAGAGCAAGGATGTGCTTCGCGACAGACAGGTTCACTGTCGAAGATGTTCTTGGCAGGACCGTCATAATACATGAGAACCCGGATGATTACAGAACCCAGCCTTCGGGGAATTCAGGCAAACGGATAGCATGCGGCAGCATCAGACCATGGGGGCCGGTACGGTGGCTTTCATGAGATGCAGGCCCATCAAAGCTGCAGGAACCGCTCCATCAGTTTGTGGCCTTCTTCGACGTATACACCTGTTTCCTGTGCCTGGAATTCATCATAACCGGCGACGCCTGACGGCTTTTCGCTGCGCTTTCTGTAGATCACATAAGGAACCGGATCTGATGTGTGGGTCCTCAGCGAAAGCGGAGTCGGATGATCAGGGAGCACCATCAGGCTGAAGTCATCATATGCAGCAAGTCCTTCCAGCAATACACCTACGACAAGTTCATCTATCAATTCGATGGACCTGACCTTGTTTTCGATTTCGAACCTGTGTCCGCACTCGTCCGGGGCTTCAATATGGATATAGACGAAATCTTTCCCGTTTTGAAGCTCCTTCAGGGCCGCTTCGGCTTTTCCTCTGAAATTAGTATTTATATTGCCTGTAGCACCGGCAACATCGACGGTGTCCAGCCCGGCACAGATACCTATGCCTTTTATGAGATCCACGGCTGATACTACAGAGCCGCTTAGCCCGTATTTAGCTGTAAAGTCCGGTAGTCCGGGTTTCCTGCCTTCGCCCCAGAGCCATATCGAGTTGGCGGGACGAAGCCCGCGGGAGATCCTCGATTTGTTGACCGGATGATTAGTCAGGATCTCATTGCTTTTTTTCTGCAATCTGACAAACATGTCACTGTTATCGCCTGACGGCAGATAAGGTGTTATCCTTTTCTCCAGTATATCGTGCGGAGGCGTCAGGTTCCTGGAGCCGGATCCGGCATGCCAGACCATGCAATGTCTGTAGCTTATACCGGCATGGAAGCTGATGTCGCTGGTGGAAAGCTGTTTATTGATCTCATTTATGAGCTCAGTTGATTCAGAAGTGGATATTTCATCTGAACTATAGTCGATCATCACTGCGGATTCGTAATCGCCATCGATGTCAAGTGTCACCAGGTTGCATCTGAATGCGAGATCGGTATCTGCAAGCTGGACTCCCATGCTCACAGCCTCAAGCGGAGACCTGCCGGTATAGTATTTCATGGGATCGTAGCCCATTACAGACAGGTTGGCAGTATCGCTCCCCGGGGATGCTCCCTCAGGTATCGTTCTGACAATGCCTGTTTCGCCATTTGCGGCAAGAAAATCGATATTGGGCTTGCGTGCATATTGCAGCGGTGTCCTGTTTCCCAGTTGGGACATTCGGTAATCTGCCATTCCGTCACCAAGAACCACGACATATTTCATACTGTCATATCTCCATTCTGTAAAAGCTAGCGGGTCTGTCCGCTTATCACTTTACCTATTATAGCAAACCATTCGGAGCTAGCCAAGAAAATCACAGAAAGTGATGAATTGCACATGAATAAATCTTTCTGTATAATATAAACATAATATAGAACGGATGGATTTTTTGTCCTGAATGACAATAACGGCTGCTGCAGCCGGGAAGACTCAGGTGGTCGATGTGAAAAGAAGAAAGTCATTGATCGTATTTTTGGTATCCATCCTGATGCTGGCAGGGGCAATCATATATTTCGATACAAAGCTGCTGGACCATGTGAAGCAAACCTCACAGCAACAGGAAAATCAGGAAGAAGAAGCAGGCGGCGACAGTACAGCGGTTACGGAACAGGGTCTGTCTGATGAAGGGGATGGAGAAGACGGGGAAGAGCAAAAGGACGACGACGGGTCCGTTGCATCTGATACAGACAGCGAGGAGGATCAGCTGAACTTCAGTGAAAATGTTCCTGTGAGCTATAACAGCCCTGAATATGACATTTCGGTACAGCTATGTGAAAATAAAGATAAGAGAGCTTTTTTAAAGCTCAGGTACTATAAGGATGGTGCCACTGTCGAAAATGAGCTTGATGAGGGTCAGATACCTGAGCTTGCTGATATTTTTGGCAGCAGGGGCGGCAACGGTCAGAGTGACGGTACACAGCAAAAAGATGTAGCATTTCAGGCAGGAGACACCCCATATTCCATAGGGCAGGCACTGCTCAATCCGGTACATGGACAGTTGTACCTTATGGTGAATGGGGCAGGGATGGGCCAGTACGTACAGTCTTCTTTCTATGTGATAGACCTGGGCGACATGTCGGTGAAAAAGCTTTTTTCATATCCTGCAAAGTATGGAAAGATGTATTTCAACAGGGATTTCAGCCTTCTTGCATATAGTTTTTCTGATCCTCCGAACATGAACGTATATCAGGAAGAGAGCATCGTTGAGGTGCTCGACTGTGCCAACCTGGAATTCCTGATCAGAGGAAGCAGGAAGCCTGACAATTCAATAATCGGGAGGAACAGTGCTGAGGGCTTTATATATGATTACGCATTCGAGGGATGGCATACATCAGGCATTATCAAACTGATACGGGAGAAACGCCCGGAAGACGATACGGGTGCGGAACCCGTGCAGATGGAAGTTCTTTATGATATTGCAGCGGATCTGCTGCTGAACCTTGACGGCACTGAGCTCTCCGAAGGGGACAGTGACAAGGGGGGGGACAGTCAGGGTATGGATCCTGGCGGTCCCGATGATACAGGATCTGTCCCGGGGGACGAAGACCTGACGGAGGCAGGTGATCCCGTTGAGCAGCTCATGTCGTTCTACAGATATCTCGGATCCGATGCCGATTATCACAAAGCC
The DNA here is from genome assembly GCA_002385815.1 of Hungateiclostridiaceae bacterium UBA3934. Lineage (GTDB taxonomy): Bacteria > Bacillota > Clostridia > Acetivibrionales > DTU013 > DTU013. The sequence goes on along the minus strand of DGEE01000067.1, from coordinate 16,094 downwards.
ATGCTCATGCTCGGTGATGATTTTGTGCTGAGGATGGGTATCCTGACGCAGTTTGGTGTAAGTGAGATACATAAGTCAGATATAGATGCGCAGGGCGATGCTTCCATGTACGCTGAGCTGCTCAGAGCGGCCAGGTTCGACAGTCTGGCAGATGTTCAGATGCCTGATGAAAACACGGCTGTAATCAGTTATCAGCATGCCATTGGACTGACTGCTGAATCGCAGTTCAGTCAGTTGATGAAGGCCAGGATGGAAAGACGGGGTACAAGTTGGGTCATAACATTGATAGAGGACGGTAATCAGTAATGCAGCATGCGTTTTCAAGATTTGAGATGCTGGTCGGACCGGAAGCATTGGGGAAACTGGCCGGGTCAAGAGTGGCTGTATTTGGAGCAGGCGGAGTTGGGAGCTTTGTCATTGAAGGATTGGTTCGCGGCGGCGTGGGGAAATTCATCCTGGTGGACGATGATTATATATGCCTGACCAATCTCAACAGGCAGATACATGCGACCAGAAAGACCATTGGGAAGCCCAAGGTCGAAGTCATGAAGGAAAGGATACTGGATATCAATCCCGGAGCTGAGGTTGAGATACATCAACTTTTTTATTTGCCTGAGACTGCCGGCGGATTGCTGGAAGGCAGGATCGACTATATAGTGGATGCTGTTGACACCGTTGCTGCCAAGCTCGACATCGTGGTCAGGGCAAAAGAAAAAGGCATACCTGTCATAAGCAGTATGGGGATGGGCAATAAGCTGGATCCTTCCAGGATAGTGATAACAGATATCAGCAAAACCACCACAGACCCGCTGGCAAGAGTGATGCGAAGAGAGCTCAGAGCCAGAGGCATCACATCCCTCAAGGTGGTTTTTTCGGATGAAGTGCCGGCAGAGCCACTGAAGACAGACCAGTCTAATGGGGATGACTGCTGCACATGTCCGAAATGCAGCGGAGTAAAGCCTGAAACCAAAAAGAGAATACCAGGAAGCACTTCTTTCGTACCACCTGTGGCAGGACTCATGATCGCCGGGGAAGTGATACGCGATCTGGCAGGGATCAAGCCAGGCAAATGAGCTGAAAAACACTTTGCAATATATACTTGGAAGAATCGAGGGGAATCGGATGTTCAGCAAAAGGATAGTTATTTTCACCGGCCACTTTGGCAGCGGGAAAACCGAGGTGGCCGTCAATTATGCCCTGCAGGCTGCCGGGAAGGGCAAAAAGACTGCCATAATAGATTTGGATATCGTGAACCCGTTTTTCAGGACGGCCGATGCCAGAAATACACTTGAAGCTGAGGGCATAAAAGTAATCACACCCATATATGCGAATACCAATGTGGATGTGCCTTCACTGCCTGCAGAAATCAGCGGTATGTTTGAGGACAGAAGCTACAATGTGATAATCGATGTCGGTGGGGATGATCTGGGAGCGAGAGCGGTATCCAGATACAGGGACCAGATAGTCCGCGAAGACTATATACATTATTTTGTAGTAAATACCCGGCGTCCGATGACAAGAACAAAAGAAGAAATCGTAAAAATGATCCTGGAAATACAGAGCAGTGCGAATCTGAAAGTGGACAAGCTGGTGAACAATGCCAACATACTTGATGCCAGTACTCCTGAACTACTGGCGGAGGCTGCACGGATACTTGAGGCTGTCAGTGCTGAATTGTCCATACCTGTCGGTTTTGTCAGCGGCATGGAGGAGGTTTTGTCCGGGTATGAGGGAGATAAAGGCATTGAAAAACTTTATCTGAAAAAGAATATACGGCTTCCCTGGGAGCGGCAGTGACTCCCGCCGCTGCGGGCTGACAATAAGTTCATGTCAGAAGTGAGGGAGCAGTCCGGGGGCGTTCAACTTGCAATTGAACAAAATGAGGTTTATAATATGTAAGATCGTTTATAGATAGTGAGGTGCAACATGGCAAAAGTTACTTTCGATGAAGATCGTTGCAAGGGCTGCAGGCTATGTGTATCTGTCTGCCCGAAGAAAATAGTTTTGATGGATGAAGAGAGGCTTAATCTCAAAGGTTTTCACCCGGCAACGGTGAAAGAGATGGAAAAGTGCATCGGATGCGCTTTTTGCGCAATGATTTGTCCTGACTGCGTCATAGTAGTAGAGAAGTGATAGGGGGAAGGTTCGATGGGAGAAAAGATACTTATGAAGGGCAACGAGGTTATTGCTGAGGCTGCACTGAGAGCAGGCTGCAGGCATTATTTCGGCTACCCTATAACACCTCAGACAGAGATAGCTCATTATTTCGCCAAAAAAATGCCCCAGTACGGAGGCACTTTCATACAGGCAGAGAGCGAAGTAGCTGCAATGAATATGGTATACGGCGCAGCCAGTGCCGGAGCAAGAGTGATGACATCATCCTCAAGTCCCGGGATAAGTCTGAAACAGGAAGCCATATCCTACTCAGCCTGTGCTGAGCTGCCGGCTGTTATTGTCAATATAGTAAGAGCGGGCCCGGGCCTTGGCGGCATCCTGGCCTCCCAGTGCGATTATTTTCAGGCCACCAAAGGAGGAGGACACGGCGATTACAGGATGGTAGTGCTTGCGCCCAGCAGTGTCCAGGAACTGTATGAACTGGTGGTAGAGGCCTTCAACATTGCTGACAGATACCGTACCCTTTGCATGATCATGGGTGACGGTATGCTTGGACAGATGATGGAGGCTGTCGAGTTCAGGGACAGTGAAGACATATGTGAGGCAGACAAAAGCTGGGCTGTGACAGGAACAGGCATGAAGAGGGATCACAATATAATCACCTCCATATATATAGATCCGGAAGTCCTGGAAAAGCACAATCAGAAGTTGCAGGAGAAATACAGGAAAATAGCCGAGAATGAGACAAGAGTCGAGGTCTACAACTGTGATGATGCTGATATCATCGTTGCGGCATACGGCACGGTGGCAAGGATCATCAAGAATGTAATAAAAACTGCTGAAAAAGAAGGGATCAGGGTGGGGCTGATCAGGCCTGTCACATTATGGCCTTTCCCGACGGCAGCCTTTGAAAAATATGCACAGGTCCCGCAGGCATTTCTGTCCGTAGAAATGAGTGCGGGTCAGATGGTCGAGGACGTAAGACTCGCTGTCAACGGCAAAAGACCGGTACATTTCCTTGGAAGGACGGGCGGTATGATACCGACCCAGAAGGAAATACTGGAGAAAATCAGAGAAATTTTGAAGTAAAGGGGAATGAAAATGGCTATAGTATTCCAGAGGCCACACGCCTTGAGAGACACAGAGATGCACTACTGTCCCGGCTGTACACATGGTATCGTACACCGTATGGTGGCAGAAGTGATAGATGAGCTTGGCATCGAGGGGACAACGATAGGAGTATCCCCTGTGGGATGTGCATATAACAATTACCTGTATTTCAACTGCGATATGGTCCAGGCTGCCCATGGCAGAGCGCCGGCGGTGGCAACGGGTATCAAGCGCGTCCACCCTGACAATGTGGTTTTCACATACCAGGGAGACGGCGATCTTGCTGCCATAGGCACGGCAGAGATCGTACATGCAGCCAACAGAGGAGAAAAGATCACAACGATATTTATAAACAATGCGATTTACGGAATGACTTCGGGTCAGATGGCACCAACGACTCTTATCGGGCAGGTGACAACAACTTCACCTTTTGGAAGGAAACCTGAAATAGAGGGCTATCCGCTGAATGTATGCGAAATGTTGTCTACGCTCAAAGGTGCAGCTTATGTGGAGCGCGTTTCCACACATGATATAAAAAATATACGTAATGCGAAAAAGGCCATAAAAAAAGCTTTTCAGGTACAGATGGCTGGTCTTGGCTTTTCCATAGTCGAGGTCCTTTCAACATGTCCCACAAATTGGGGCATAGATCCTGTAAAGGCACTGAAATGGGTCGAGGAGAAGATGATACCGCAGTATCCGCTGGGCAACTTCAGGGGAAAGGATTTGGAGGTGTAACGCATGGCTCAGACAGATATGATTTTTTCAGGCTTTGGCGGACAGGGGATACAGTCTGCCGGAAGATTGATAGCATATGCAGGGATGCTTGAAGATAAGCATGTTTCCTTCCTTCCATCCTATGGTCCGGAAATGCGGGGCGGGACATCTAACTGTCATGTCATTGTCTCTGACGAGCCTGTAGGCTCACCGATACTGAACAGCGCAACTGTGGTGATGGCCATGAACAGACCGTCAATGGACAAATTCGAGAGTTATCTGGAGCCAGGCGGCATATTGCTCATCGACAGTTCGCTGATAAACAGGGAACCTGTCCGCAAGGATATCAAGGTATTTGCCATACCGGCCACACAGATAGCTTCTGATATGGGGAACCTGGCATTTGCAAACATAGTCATGCTCGGGAAGCTTATAAAGGAAACAGGAGTGGTTTCGACGGAGAATTTTGAAAGGGCACTGAAAAAAGTTCTGCCTGAGAGGAAACACTACCTGATCCCGGATGAAATGAAGGCACTGAAGACAGGGATGGATTACTGAGCAACTGATTGTCTGGATCGATGAAAGATCAAGGAAAAGGCCCGTAAGCTAATATACATCCAGCGGGTCTTTTTTCATATCCGCGGCAGTTATCTGCATGATGCGGACAAAGGACAGAACCACAGAACGGTGGTTCAGCGGACAAAGCCGATGACTCGGGCGGAAGGGATATAGGAGATCTCTTCAAAGGTATACCCTTTGTACACATGTTCATGCATGTCATTGAATTCCAATATGCCCTCCATCTTGTGTATGTGTCCGTTTTCAGTCTTTTGAGGCATCCCGGTCACACCGCAGAAATAGTGGGTATGGTTTCGATAGGAAGACACGCCGTAATAGAAATGGAAATGGAAGCTGCCTATACCCACCATTCCGCCTGCATATCCAAGCAATCTGTGATCATGGCCATTTGCAAGCCTGCAGTCAAATTTGAACTTGTGCATATGTGATCTCATACAAGCCTCCATATCATGTCCTGTTGTTATGATGTGGACTTCAAGCTCAAATATTAGTTGAATATTCTGCTAATTTTTTGTTTATCTGTCAGTCGGAGTGGTAAACATTTAATAATCTGCAATAGTCATTATAATCCAAATCGGGGACTTGTTGCAATACAGCACAGAAACAAAAACTCAGAGCAATGACCAGGCGGCAGAGCTGTCCTGATCAGACCGATATACGACCCCTTATTGCCTCCTGTATGCTTCGGGCATACAGTTTTTTTGTTGCCCGGAAGGGTGAGACAGGCTATTGCTGAGCATATCCGTTTTCTTACAGGCAGCGGCGGTGTCCCGGGCGTGACAGACTGTAAAATTAGTGTTATTATAACACTTAGATTCAAAGGTAATTTTCAGCCGCACATTAAAATTACAAAAACAGTTCAGGAGAGGGTCATGAAGAGGGTCAGGGTTTTTACTTTTTTTGCGCTGGCGATACTCATAGTTGCGGGGGCAGTCATAGGCATCCTGTATCACAGCAATACATACAGAGACAGACAGGTGCTTAAGGAGCAGTTGTCTGACGGAGATTCGGACAGCGAACATGGCGAGGGCGATGTATTTGACGGGAAGCAGGATGTAGATCCGGGAACCCGGGAAGACAGCACGCAGGAAGCAGGCGGAGATCCGGGGAATGCTTCAACTGGTGGTATCACACAGGAAAACGAAGCAGACAGCGGAGCAGAAGAACCTGAGGAGCCTGAGCTCAGATTCTTTGCAGTAGGCGATATTATGCTTGGCAGGGGAGTAGAGTACTGGATAAAGCAGAACGGAGGCTACGAGATAGCTTTCGGGAAGGTAAGGCATCTGTTCGAGCAGGGCGATGTCGTTTTTGGGAATCTTGAGTCTCCGATCACGTCAAGCAGCAAGGGACTTTATAAGACCGGGAAAATTGTGCTGAAAGCAGAACCCGAATCGATCACGGCATTGACAAGTGCGGGTTTCAATCTTCTGAGCCTGTCCAATAACCATATCATGGATTACTATGAAAAAGGCCTGTTCGATACAATGGAATCACTGGACCAGAATGGCATAGTACATGCCGGCGGCGGCAGGAATATAGAAGAGGCCAGGCAAATGGCTGTCATAGAGAAAAACGGCATCAGGATCGGTTTGCTGGCATATACCGATATGGCAGAACTGGTTTTCGCCGGAGATCCTTACCTGTCATTCGCAGCGGGGCCGGAAAAATCAGGAGTTGTGCCGAGGAAATATGAAACGATAAAAGAAGATATACAAAAGAACCGGGATCAGGTCGATCTTCTGGCTGTTTCACTCCATTGGGGGATCGAAGAGAGCTTCAGGGTAACGGATGAACAGGTGGATTTCGCCCACAGACTGATAGACGACGGTGCTGATATCATACTGGGGCATCATCCCCATCAGTTCCAGGGGATCGAATTATACAAGGGGAAGCCGATCCTGTACAGTATGGGGAATATCCTCTTCGATCAGAATGAATCTGAAAACATGGAGTCGTTCATTGTCGACATGAGATACAAGGGTACTGAATTGGTCGGCCTGTCGGCTGTACCCGTAAGGATACTGAAAAAATCATATGTAGAGATCCAGACCGGCAGTGATGCTTCAGAAATACTCACGAGACAGGTTGAACTCAGCCGTAAGCTTGGAACTGAACCGGTTATTGAAAATGATGTACTGATATACAAAAAGTAAGAGAAAGAACAAAGGAGTAATAAAATGAAAGCAATAAGATGTTTGTTTTGTGACCGAACAACTACAGTCCATCATATCAACGCACAAAAGAGGATAAAGGGAAAAATCGTAACGTTGACCAATGCCCCGGTCTACTATTGCGCTCATTGCAAGGAGACCTTTTTATCAAAGGAAACACAGGATGTGTTCAGGTATATACAGGACAGGAGTCTTGACGCAAAGAGGATCCTGTTCAATTTTGAAGATATGGTCAAGCGCCTCTACCAGGCAATGCTTTTCTGACGACTGGCAGCAGCGAGGCACCGGCAAATGCGATTGTGGTGAAAAGGACAACATCCTTTATCAGATATGGCAGGTTTCCTGAAAGGATCATCAGGATACCTGCCTGATCATTTCCCAGGTAAATGCGCATTATCAGAAGCATATGGACGATGCCCGGCACATATATCGCTGCCAGACCAGGCAGCAAAGCCTTAAGGTTATTTGCAACAGTCGGTTTTTCGTGTTTTGCTGATATCGTACCAATAACAAAGGCACCTGCTATGAAGCCGATGATAAAACCAAAGCCTTTATCGAATATCGATGCAGGCCCGCCGCCGCTGGCAAATATCGGCAACCCCACCAGGCCAAGGCACATATAAACAGTCATGGACAGGGCTCCCAGCCTCGTTCCGAGGATCAACGCGGAAAGAGCGCATACAAAGGTTTGCAGAGTCACAGGCAGCAGCGGGAAAGGTATCCTTATGAAAGCACCTGCAGCCATAAGAGCTGTAAAAAGCGATGTAATTATCAGTTCCCTGACAGATATCTTCATGTTGCTTGTCCCTTTCATTATCGGATAAATAGAATCCTGATATTTGTATAATCGAATATCTGAATGTAATTTTAAATGTTAACGGATCTATTGTCAACCACAAATATCGGCCAGGTTGACAATGCCTCGAAAGAATATGCAGATCTGTCCGGGTTCTCGACTATTGGTTAAAATAGCTGAAATAATCGTCGGGTTTTGCATTTATATATAGTAAATTATCGATAAATGTACAATTAGTGGCTGATGATATTGTCCACTCATCAAAAACATGGTATGCTAAAGTCGTTTGGTAAGGTACATATTATAATACATAATCTTTTCAGGAAAGTTGATGGATGATGACTGTTACACTAACTGAGTTTTTAGGCAATCTGGTTACAAACCCGGCTTTGCTGGTGATCGTATTGCTGACGTTGGGAGTTATTCTTGTAAATGGATGGACTGATGCCCCCAATGCGATCGCGACCTGTATCTCAACACGGGCGATGGGTCCCAGGCCCGCCATTGTTCTGGCCTCTGTTTTCAATTTTCTTGGAGTTCTT
>DGEE01000067.1:0-7841 GCA_002385815.1 Hungateiclostridiaceae bacterium UBA3934 | reverse complement strand
GCATGGTGGTTTGGTATCCCGACCAGCGAAAGTCATGCACTGATCGCCGGTATTTCCGGAGCCGCCATAGCTCTACAGCGGGGCATAAGTGGCATCAATCCCGGCGAGTGGATCAAGGTGATCTATGGGCTTGTCCTTTCAGTCGTGATGGGCTTTGCCGGAGGAATGCTGACAGTAAAGCTGGTTGAACTCATTTTCAGAGGTGCCAACAGGAGGAAGACATATTCCTTGTTCAAATATGCTCAGATCGCCGGTGCTGCAGGTATGGCATTCATGCATGGGGCACAGGACGGGCAGAAATTCATGGGTGTGTTCATGCTGGGTATGTTCCTTGCCCAGGGACAGGCCAATGTGACAAGCTTCACCATCCCGTTGTGGTTGATAGTACTGTGCTCTGCAGTTATGGCCCTTGGTACGTCGATAGGGGGCATGAGGATAATAAAGTCAGTCGGGATGGATATGGTCAAGCTTGAGACGTACCAGGGTTTTTCCGCAGACATGGTGGGGGCATTGAGCCTGTTGACAGCAAATTTCCTCGGGCTGCCTGTCAGCACGACGCATACGAAGACGACAGCTATCATGGGTGTGGGTGCGGCCAAAAGGATAACTTCTGTCAACTGGGGAGTGGTAAAGGAGATGTTGACGGCCTGGATACTGACATTCCCGGGTTGTGGCCTTATAGGATTTTTGATGGCCGCATTGTTTATGAAAATATTTTAGCATTTAAGAATAATTAATGAGGAAGGTCCGGAAAATGGCTAGAAAAAAAGGTGAAACCTATTTTGACACATTTGTGGAACTGGTCGGTTATTCCTGTAAAGCAGCAGAATTGCTGAAAGAGATATTGAATGATTTCGATTCAGAAATGCTGCCTCAAAAAATGAAGGAAATGCACGAAATAGAGCACAGCGGTGATGAAGCCCGTCACAGGATGATAAGGAGACTGGCGAAGGAGTTCATAACTCCCATCGAACGTGAGGACATCATGGCGATGGCTGATTCTATCGATACCGTTACCGATACGATAGAAGATGTGCTGATGCGGATGTATATGTACAATATCAGCCAGGTCACCGAACATGCTCTGAAAATGACGGATGTCATAGTTAAATGCTGCAATACTTTAAAGATAGCATTGAACGAATTCAACAATTTCCGCAAATCAACAAAGCTGCATGAACTGGTTGTCGAGGTCAACAGGCTTGAAGAAGAAGGCGATGTATTGTTTATGGAAGCGACCAGGAAGCTTTATGTGGAATGTAAGGACTACAGGGAACTGGCCGCATGGGATACGACATACCATTATCTCGAAAAATGCTGTGACTCATGCGAAGATGTCGCCAATGCGATAGAAAGTGTTATCATGAAAAACAGCTGACAGCCTGTTTCGATTCAGTAATCATATTATTTTTTACAGGGGGGATCACATTGCAGGTTTGGCTTGAAGAAAGTTTCAACAGTCTGGGCGTAACAGAGGGAGCATCAAAAATCCTTACCACAGCAGTTGTCGTGCTGGCAATAGTATTGTTGTGTCTGCTGGGCGACTTTATTGCCAGGAGAGTGCTGCTAAAACTGGTTTCAAAGCTGATCAAGCAGAACAAATATACCTGGGACGACAAGCTGTATGAGCGGAGAGTGTTCCACCGGCTGGCACATCTGGTGCCTCCGTTGATCATTGGTTTTTTCACAGGTTTTTTTCCGAATCACGAAACCTGGATAAAAAGGATCCTGTCTGCATATATAGCGATTGTGCTGCTCCTTGTTATCGATTCGATACTGAATGCAGCGGATGACATATACAGGACCTTCGAAATCTCAAAAACCAGACCTATCAAGGGGATTCTGCAGGTAGTCAAGATAATTGCATTTATTATCGGTGGTATAGTCATCATATCAGCGCTGATCGGTCAAAGTCCGCTTATACTGCTCGGAGGTCTCGGAGCGCTGTCTGCAGTGATAATGCTTGTTTTCCAGAGCTCTATCCTGGGGTTTGTAGCAGGACTGCAGCTTACATCGAATGATATGGTCCGCATAGGCGACTGGATCGAGATGCCGAAATATAATGCTGACGGTACTGTTATTGATCTCACACTGACAACAGTGAAGGTCCGGAATTTTGACAACACAATAACCACGATACCTGCAAATGCCATGGTGTCTGATTCTTTCAGGAACTGGAGAGGAATGAAGGCTTCGGGCGGACGCAGGATAAAGCGCAGTATGAACATAGATGTGACGAGTATCGGATTCTGTACTGATGAAATGCTTGAAAAACTATCGAAGATAGAGTATCTGAAGGAATACATAGAAAATAAAAAGAATGAAATAGAAATATATAATAAAGAGCGGAATATAGATATATCGGTGCCGGTAAACGGAAGAAGGATGACCAACATTGGAACGTTCCGCTTTTATGTGTATAATTATCTCAAAAATCATCCGGGCATACATAAAGGCATGACATTGATGGTTCGGCAGCTTTCGCCGGGAGCAAACGGTCTTCCGCTTGAGATATATGCGTTTACTTCCACTACTGAATGGATAGAATATGAAAATATACAGTCCGATATATTCGATCACCTTTTCGCGGTACTGCCCCATTTCGGACTGAGATCATTCCAGGAGCCGGCAGGACACGATATACTGGCTTTGCGGAAAAACGGGGGATCTGATTGAGTCGAATGGATGAAGAAAAGGTTATAGTCCTGACAGGAGGCGGCACGTCCGGACATGTGACGCCCAATATCGCACTGAAGCCTTATCTGGAACGGGAAGGCTTCAGTATTTGTTACATAGGCTCGCGCAATGGGATCGAGAAGGAACTGATTCTTAAAGAGGGGATACCTTATTATGAAATCAGCGCGGGCAAGCTTCGCAGGTACTTTGACGTAAAAAACTTTACAGATGTTTTCAGAGTCGTAACGGGATTTCTTCAGGCATACACACTGCTCGGCAGGCTGAAGCCCTGCGTTGTTTTCAGCAAGGGAGGTTTTGTATCCTGTCCTGTGGTTTGGGCTGCCTGGATGAGAAGGATCCCTGTCATCATACATGAATCCGATATAACGCCGGGTCTTACCAACAAGCTTTCAATGCCGTTTGCCAAAGCTGTATGCTACACATTCCCTGAAACAGAGCGATACATACCTGAAGGCAAAGGAATAAAGACAGGGATCCCCATAAGACAATGTCTCCTGGAAGGAGACAGGCGAACAGGGAGAAGCATATGCGGGTTCAGGGATGCCAAGCCTGTCCTCATGGTAATCGGAGGCAGCCTTGGCTCAGAGAATATCAATAATGCGGTAAGGAGCGTACTCGACAGACTGCTGAAGGATTTCAACGTCTGTCACATTTGCGGGAAAGGCAATATAAAGAAAGAGCTGAATGGAATAAACGGATATAAGCAATTCGAGTATGTGAATGAGGAACAGCCTCATTTATTTGCCCTGGCTGATCTGGTTTTATCAAGAGCAGGTGCCACTGTTCTGTTCGAACTGCTTGCATTGAAAAAGCCAAATTTGCTTATTCCCTTATCCAGAGCTGCCAGTCGGGGAGACCAGATATTAAATGCCGCTTCTTTTGAAAAGCAGGGCTACAGTAAAGTCCTGACTGAAGAAAATTTGGACAGTGGATCACTGATACATGCCATATATGATTTGTGGAACAATGCTGAACGCTATACCGCATCAATGAAAAAAGGTACCGGCGACAGCGGTGTGCAGGCTGTAATATCGACTATCATGAGGTATGCGGATAAAAGGTAAATGCAGGCATACTGAATGAACAGCTCATAAGACTGAAACTGCATGGAAATGTAACAGGCATCTGACTGCTTCACTGCAAGACAGCCGTCTTGTTGGCAGACAGTATGGAACTGCATTTGCATATTATGTCATATGCGTTTTTTCTCTCGGCTTCAGATGTAAAGTGTGATACATTTTCAGATAAGAACTGAAGCTTTTTCTCTGTGTGGGTTACAAATTCTTCATAGGTTATCCTCTGTGTACTGTACATCCCATGGATGACTTTCAGCATCAGTAGAGTGCATTCAGTTAATTCGGATAACATGTCATAACCTCTTTACTTCATTTCATCGTTTCAACTTATAAATATGACGCAACAAGTATAAAATATCACTTTGTGTATTATTTGTCAATATATATAATAATTTCCCTGATATTGCCCGGAAATTTATTAAAAAGCACGAAAAAACAGCAGGAAAGTGTGAAGTTGGCTGAGACAGGAGGGTATATTTATTCATTAAAATGCCAAAAAAAAGCTTTCGACAAAGGATAAGTGCTGTTCGATAAGTTTTTTGGAGAAGTGTCGAATCAGCCTGTATAATATAAATGGGTGATGGTGATGTTTGACAAAATCAGCAAATACGTGACGGATATGATATACGCTACTTTGCATGGCATTGCAGAGGAAAGACGCGAAATCATAGAATACGGCGTTTACATGACAGTTTCAGAGATAGTCAAAATAAGTATCATTCTTACGGTTTCCATTATCCTGCGGATCCTGCCTTATGTAGCTGCAGTTGTGGTTATTTACGGCATCCAGAGGACATTGCTGGGAGGTATCCATGCGAAAACTCAACTCGGATGCATGATTGCTCATTCTGCGATCGTTTTCGGTGTTGTTGCAGCATCGCTCTTCATTAATATCGATCGCATATACTTATTGGTTATCATAGCTCCTTTTTCGTATCTGACCGCATATCTGTATGCGCCGGCAGATCTGCCGCAAAAGCCTGTCAAATCCGAAAAGCAGAGAAAGCAGCTGCGGATCGGAGGCTTTGTGCTGCTGACAGGATTGTTTGCATCATCCTGCTTTCTTCCTGTCGTATGGTCGAATATCATTCTGTTTTCATGTCTTGTACAGGCTTCGTTTATGACTCCTCTGGCATACAGGATGTCGAAAAATAAATATGGAAGAGAGGAGGTGACGACATGAAAAAGAATTATTTCAAGGTCCTCGTATGTTTGCTGGCTATGGCAGGAGTTTTTGTGGCATCTGCCGTTTCTGCATACGGATGCTGGTTCTGGACCTTTTACCAGAAGGAGTGCCCGAAAGCACTTATCAGAGAAGACAACTGAAGGGCGACAACTGACAAGGGGGTCATTCCCCCTTTTTTTCTGTTTTCAATATTTCTATGGTTTGTGTGAACATGTTGTTTTCATATGTGGTGATGTGAAGGATATTCCTGTACCTGGAGATGATTTTTTCTGCTATTGCCAGCCCCATCCCTCGGCCTTCGCCTTTGGTAGAGTAGCCGTCCACTGTTAGTTTCTGCATATCCGGAGTAGTCGTACAGGTATTTGAGATGGATATCTCTATGAAATTGTCCCCTTCTCTCATGTCTATATTTATCACACTGTCAGAAACAGATGCTTCCTCGATGGCATTGTCCATGAAAATCCCGATTATTTCACAAAAATCAGATATCTTTATCCCGGATATATTTTCCATCTCGCCGGCAACGGACATATTTACAGAAATGCCCTTTTCATGCGCAAGATTGACTTTGGATGACAGTATACCGAACAAAGCCGCATTTTTGATGGAATAGATCTGTGTATTTGTATGGGACCAGCAGTGTCCGATGAGTTCAGATACATATTGCTTAAGCTCGGCTATTTTGTTCATCTTGAGCATCGAATCAATAACTGTCAGATTATTGATCCAGTCATGCTTGAACCTTCTCAGCTCGAACAAAGTGGAGCGGAGTGATTCATTGTAGAATTTCTGGTGTTTCAGATCTTCATCCCGGATCACTCTTCTGAGGGATGCGATCCACATCAGTATTATGAATACACAGTAGGAAATGCTGATGGATGAAATTATGAGACAGGCTACAATGTCAAGGGTCATGGTGTACAGGTACATTGCAAATGTAGAGGTTATAACGACTATGGTAACAGCTGTCAGTATAAGGAGGAATTTATCCCGGGTCAGCATTTTGATATAATCCTTAATAGGTTTTATCAGAACAAATAGCAAAAACACGATGAGATTGGTGAAAAGATTCCCTGCCAGTGCCATCAGGGGATCAGCTACAACCTGTTCCACTGACGTGCCGGGAGATAATACGCTTATTATGAGCGGAATGAAGGCATTGCCGATGGCTAAGCCTATTATATAGAGTGAAAAGGACAAAAATGCCTGGATGAACCCTGTTTTCAACAGGACCATGATCATAACAGTGCTCAGTAAAAGCAGTACAACAGGCTTGTACACAGACATGTGCAACAAAGAAGAGACTATGCCATTGAGCAGGGCAAATATGATTGAAAACCTGGCATTGACGTTTTTTGACAGCTTCAGTCCACGTATGATGCTTTGGAAATAGATAATATACAGGCTTGCCAGAAAAGCGGACATTATATTTATCAGCAATGTGTCAACCCTCATTATCTGAAGCTCCTTTCAAAAGACGATATGTTTTCAATCGACTGAGCTTTTCTTCATATCCGTTTGTCAGAATGATTTTCCTGTTTATTCTGTCTATCTGCTTTATATAATCTCTGTTGATGATCTGAGACCTGCAGCATCTTATGAATTTGTCCGCATCAAGCCTGACAACCAGTGAATCCAGACTCTCATACACTTCATAAACATTGCCTGATGAATATATTATCGATTTGCTGCCCTGCCTTATGATATGGGATATCGAATCGTGGGCAACATAATATATGTTCGACTTGGTTTTCAACTCAAGTATATGTTTTCTATTCTGCCTTGCTTCTATTTCTTTGTCAAGTTTCACGAGGCATTTTTCAAGATTTGCTCCTACCGGTTTAATTATGTAATGATATGCATTTACGTCAAAAGCTTTGTGCATGTACTCCAGCATGCCTGTACAAAAAATGATCTCTGTGTTCAGGTTTTCATGTCTTATCTTTTTCGCCACATAAAGACCCGTTATCTCAGACCGGAGGTTTATATCAATGATGCACACATTGACTGAATGTTCCCTTACAGCTTCAAGAAATTCATTGTAATCAGAAGTAGCCGTAACGATGCGGCCTCTGATCCCGTTCCTGGCAAACCAGCGGGGGATCAGTTCCTCGTATTGCTCAAGTACCTTTATATTGTCGTCGAGAATTGCTATGGACAGCACTTTTTGCTTCTCCTTCCCCGTTGGAGCTAAAACATGGTTATCATTTACATAATTTGTGAATGCCAAGTACAGTATACTATTATGAACTAATGTTGAAAAGTACAAAATATGCCTACAGACTACAGTCCCATACAAAATGGGACTTTTGACGCATTTATATCCGCAGAGGGAGTACAGCAGCAATTAATTGGTGAAATGAGAGAAGGATTTATGTTTTAGTTGTCGAATTAATATAAGTTGCAATAACAAACAATTGTGCAAAACGGCAAAATCAGCGCAGAGTCCGCAATGTCCAGAAATGAGAGGTGATTTCCCTGTGGCGGATAATTATCGTGGTGCCAGCCCGGAAAAGAAAAGCAATAAAAGAAATGTGAATAACGCAAATGCCGGGAAAAAGGCAGCAGAGAGAAAAAGCAGCGCGAAAACAAGAAGAAGCAATGCCAGAGTGATCAGGCTGGCAGACAAAAACGCAGAAGCTGCTGTCAGTATGCAGGATCTGGTGCCGGATGACATAGTATTTGCCATGGATATAGGTACCCGCAACATCGCCGGTGTGATCGGAATGCAGGAAGGCGATGTTTTCCATGTGATCGCCACAGAGATCAGCGAGCATAAGAGCAGGGCAATGGTGGACGGACAGATACATGACATAGATCAGGCTGCCGCCACAGCTCTTGAAGTCAAGCAGAAGCTCGAATCCAGGCTTGGCATCAAGCTC
>DGEE01000132.1:9938-10277 GCA_002385815.1 Hungateiclostridiaceae bacterium UBA3934 | reverse complement strand
AGATGTGTATAAGAGACAAGCTTCTTATGCATCAGGTCCTGATTTTCGATGAGCCTGCGTTTGATAACATTTCGGGAGAATGAGAAAAAATTGCCCTTGGAACTGTCAAATGATCTGATGGCTTCAACGAATGCAATCATGGCGATGCTCAACTCATCATCGCTTCCGTAGTTTACAAATCTGCCGGTGACTTTTTCTGTGCATGACGCAATAAAAGGCTTGTATTCCTCCACAAACCTTCCCGTCTCTTCAGCGTCGTCGCGTATGCTTGATATTCTCGCATTTATAGCGTCAAACTGCATATGTACCCCATCCTGTCCTGACCGCCAGGATGCTGAT
>DGEE01000132.1:5549-9653 GCA_002385815.1 Hungateiclostridiaceae bacterium UBA3934 | reverse complement strand
AGTAATTTTGTTGTAATAAAAAACAGCAGACATTCTTCTTCTGCCGTTTTTTACTGATGTATCATTTGTCATTTATATTACTGCTCCATCTGCTTCCCAAGAAACCCCGCTGCAGACTGTGCCAGCTTTGCTTCGACTTCTCCCATCCTGGTGCCGGGTTCCGTGGACAATATCATCACCGCTCCGATCGGATCGCCTTCCGCGATGATGGGCGAAACTACCTGCGCCACGTACTTTCTTTCGTTTCCTTCGTCAGCCAGTATGGATATGCTCTTGTCCTCGGAAGACTTGACCACTAAAGTCGTCTTTTCTTCTATGATCTTTTCCACTTCTGCACTCAGTGACTTGTCAAGAAACTCTTTTTTGGATGCTCCTGAAACTGCAATGATCATGTCCCGGTCAGCTATACAGGTTATATGTCCGCTGGTCTTGTGTATCGATTCTGCATACTGAGCGGCGAAATCACCCAGTTCCCCAATAGGAGAGTATTTTTTCAGTATTACTTCTCCTTCTTTATCGGTGAATATCTCCAGAGGATCGCCTTCTCTTATCCTTAATGTCCGTCGAATCTCCTTAGGTATCACTACCCTGCCAAGATCATCAATTCTCCGCACGATACCGGTTGCCTTCAATGTCTTTACCTCCTTAACAGAATTGTTTCGCATTGCTTTTTTAGTATTCATTGTTTATTGGAGTTTTATACATATGAGGCGATTTGTGAAAAAACTCTGCAATGGCCTGCAGAAAAACAATGAGCTGCCATTTCTGGCAGCTCTCATATGCGCTGATATCGTTCGAATCTATTTTATTGAACTGTAAACAGAATTTTCGATCTTAAAATCTGCTTTGTCCACCAGCTCATTTATCCTCTGTTCAAAGATGTATTCAGAGCCGAATTCCACGTACTCTTTTGCACATCTCAGGCTTGCGGGTTCACCCTCGCCGTATTTTTCCTCAAGCTTGATTATATGATAGCCAAACTGTGTCCTGACAGGCTCTTCTGTGAACTGGCCCGGTTCAAGTGCAAATGCGGTTTCCTCGAACTCCTCGACCATCTTTCCCTTTCCAAAAAGATAGTCACCGCCCCACTGGCGCGATCCGTCCTCAGAATTCTCGCTGGCCAGAGTTGCGAAATCCTCTCCGTCCTTAAGCCTTTCTATAAGTTCTTCTGCTTTTTTCAGTGCCGCATCCTCTTCTTCCTGTGAAGCATCTTCGCCCACGGTGATCAGGATGTGCTTCGCCCATACCGCTTCTTCTGTTCCATATCTGTATCTCGTATCCGCTTTGAACGCATCAGTGTTCTTTGCATAGTAGTCTTCGATATCTGCATCGGTTATCTTCTCTATTTCATCCATCTGGTACTTCCGTACCATCGATGCCTGTACCTGGATATCCTTCAGATCGTCTATGCCGAATCCGTACAGCTCCTTTACTGCCTTGTTGGCCTTGATCCTGTTCCCGCCGCCCATGGGCTGGATCACCTGTATTTCAAGGACACTGTCGATATTGGCTATCTCATCTTTCGTCAGCTTAATATTTGCTTCTTTTGCCTTCCTGTATTGGACCTTGATATTCTTCAGACCCTCCAGTGTCATTTTCTTTGCCACCTCGACGGGCTCTTCACCGCCGATCTTCGTTGCCCAGAATGTCTCTTCGGTGATGCTGGGATCCTGATACAGTGCACTTTCATACATGAACTGTTTCTGAAGGTCAAGATAGTACAGAAACTCTGCCTCTGTTATCTTCTCGCCGTCGACCGTTGCAACTATTTTCGGTGCCGCATTGAAATATATGACCAAGCCTATTGCAATGACCAGGATGATTGCCGCGGCGATCAGACCATATTTGGCAAATATCGGCATCCCCGTTTTTTCTTCGGTCAGTGTACCGCCGGTGCCCTTTTTTGTGTCGTTATTGTTCAAATTTATCTCTCCTCATAATACAATATCAAAAACACTCTTTCAGTTTACGAAAGATTGCAGTAATGTCAACTTACATTATAATAGATAATCAGCCTGTATCATAGCTTTTTAGGTCCTGTAACAAAATTTTAATATTGTCAGCCAGGCGTTCCCCGCTGACCTGAGGTTTTCTGTACACGAGATGCGGAGAGGCCCCCGCGCTGAACAGCAGCTGTCTCCTGTACTTCTCTGCAGCCTTTGCGATCACCTGGAAATTGATATTTTTGTTGTCCGAAAAACCGAAAATGACAGTATCTTTCTTTTCTGTCACGGAAAATATGCCGAGAGACCGGGCAAGTGCCTTGATATAAGCCACAGTGATCAGGTTTCTCACGGGAGCAGGTATATCACCGTACCTGTCGGTCAGTTCGTCCTCGATGTCGAGCACATCATTTTCATCATCTATCGAAGCTATTTTTTTGTACATCTCGATCTTTCTGCTTTCGACTCCTATATAGGAATCATCTATATATGCATCTATGTTCAAGTCAATGGTGACCTCTGTCTCCACCTTCCGCAGCGGCTCACCCCTGAGCTCCCTGACCGCCTCGTCCAGGAGCCGGCAGTACATGTCATAGCCGACAGATTCCATATGACCGTGCTGCTCAGGCCCCAGCAGATTACCTGCACCACGTATCTCCATATCTCGCATTGCTATCTTGAAGCCGGATCCCAGTTCTGTGAATTCCTTTATGGCCTGCAGCCTTTTTTCCGCCACTTCCGAAATGACCTTGTCTTTCTTATATGTTATGTAAGCATAGGCAAGCCTGTTGGAACGCCCCACTCTCCCCCTGAGCTGGTAAAGCTGGGCAAGTCCCATCTTGTCTGCATCTTCTACAATGATGGTGTTGACATTGGGCATGTCGAGCCCCGACTCGATAATCGTCGTGCATACCAGAATATCGAAGTCACCTTTTATGAAGTTCATCATAGTATCCTCGAGCTCTCTCTCGCTCATCTGTCCGTGCGCGACGACCACCCTTGCATCCGGAACCATCGCCTGCACCTCTGAGGCCTTGGCTTCTATTGTCCTGACCCTGTTGTACAGATAAAATACCTGTCCCTGTCTGGCCAGCTCCCTGATGATCGCATCCCTGATGACATCCCTGTTGTATTCCATTACATAGGTCTGGACCGGATACCGTTCCTCCGGAGGGTCTTCTATGACGCTTATGTCCCTTATCCCCGTCAGCGACATATGCAGTGTCCTTGGTATCGGCGTCGCCGTGAGGGTCAGCACGTCGACCTCAGGGGCCAGGTTTTTCAGGCGCTCCTTGTGGGAAACGCCGAACCTCTGCTCTTCATCGATGACCAGCAGTCCCAGATCCCTAAACTGGATATCTTTCTGGATAAGCCGGTGTGTACCGATCAGCACGTCTATCCTCCCGGCTTTCACATCTTTGAGTATCCGTTTCTGTTCAGTCCGGGACCTGAAGCGGCTCAGCATTTCAACGCTCACAGGGAAATCCTTGAACCTTTCGACAAAATTGTTGTAATGCTGCTGGGCCAGTACAGTGGTCGGAACCAGATAGGCCACCTGCTTTCCGTCCATAGCTGCCTTGAAAATGGCGCGGATGGCCACTTCGGTCTTTCCATATCCCACATCCCCGCAAAGCAGTCTGTCCATGACCTTACCGGATTCCATATCCTGCTTGATCTCTTCTATGCACCTTAACTGATCTTCTGTCTCCTCGTAAGGGAACTGCTCTTCAAACTGCTTCTGCCAGACAGTGTCCTTTGAAAACTCAAAGCCATTCAGCGCCGACCTTTGAGCATACAGCTTTATAAGCTCTTCCGCCAGCTTTCTCAGCGATTCCTTCACCCTGGTCTTGGTCCTGAGCCAGTCCGAACCGCCGAGCTTGCTGACCCTGGGCTGTTTTCCTTCGGTTCCGATATATTTCTGGATCAGATCCATCTGATTTGTCGGGATATAAAGGAATGCGCCTTCCTGGTATCTGATCTTGAGATAATCCTTTTTGATGCCTTCTACCGTCAGCTTCTCCAAACCGATATACTGTCCTATCCCATGAGTCTGGTGGACCACATAATCACCCACCGATAATTCGGTGAAAATGCTGATGGGACGCCCTTTGTATTTGCTGGTGCTTTTTGCGGATTTTTTCCTGTCCCGGCCGAATATCTC
>DGEE01000132.1:4466-5419 GCA_002385815.1 Hungateiclostridiaceae bacterium UBA3934 | reverse complement strand
GACAGCGAATCCCTCAGCCGCTCACCACGCCCCCTGGTGCCTGAAAGCACAAGCACCCTGCTTTTGCTCCGCTTCCATTCAGAAAGGTTCTCTGTCAGTATATCCATGCTGCCCTGGAATGATCCGATCGTCCTGCAGGAGATGCTGTGTACACGAGATTTCTCCGGCACGATATTGTCAGCGGACACAGTATTCATATATACGGGCTTTCCAGCCGAAACGGCCGAATATATCGATTCATGGTCAAAATACATGCTGGTGCTCCGGGGAAGCAGACTGCCCTTTTCGATGAGTGCCTTGCATATCTCTTCATGCTCCAGCAGCAGGTTGTCAAGGCGCTGCTTCTGTCTTGCAGGCTCATCCATGAAAATCAGCGCTCCGTCCCCCACATAATCCAGCAGTGAATAAGGCTCATCAGCAATATAAGGTATATATCTGTCGATGCCGGGAAAATACCATGATTCCTCAAATCGTTCCATATCCGCTTCTATTTTGCGGATCAGATCAGGGGATTTCCTCCCGATTTTTTCAGCGTCGCTCCTTACAGTACTTATCACTTCAGACCTTTTGGCGTTGTCGAATATCATTTCCCGTGCAGGGATGATCCTGACGCTCTCAGCCCGCTCAATGGACCTTTGGGTATTTACATCGAACCATCTTACCGAATCGATCTCGTCGCCAAAAAACTCGATCCTGACGGCATTGTCCGCATCCACAGGGAATATATCGACTATGCCGCCTCTGACAGCGTACTGTCCTCTTTTTTCAACAAATTCCACCCTTTCGAATGCGGCAACTGTAAGTCTTCGGATCAATTCCTCCGGATCCAGGCGGCTGTTGATGTTTATAGTGATCACATGCTGCATCATTGCCTCTGGGTGCAGCATTTTATGAGAAACGGCTTCAATAGAAGTGACCACGAAACTGTAATCTCCCCGGCTTATCCTGTCGAG
>DGEE01000132.1:1871-4241 GCA_002385815.1 Hungateiclostridiaceae bacterium UBA3934 | reverse complement strand
AAATCTTCAAACAGCCTTCTGGCCTGCATTTCATTGAACGCGACAAAAACACCCTTCATACCGCTATGACGGCAAAGGGCATACGAAACATGGGCCTTCTGCGACTCAGAAGGCCCTGTGATGCTTACAGGTCGTTTATAATCCCGGACATCAGCCAGTATCCGCCTGTACTCTTCCATTTCCAGAAGCGGTTCAATAAAGTTCAGCATAAAATCCCTGATCCTGCCTAAGTCTGTCTTTCTCCATTATATCTGTTCATAGCCGCTTCTATTCCGTCCGTAACTATCACCGCTGCTGCCTCTGCTGCCCTGCTGATGCAATCTGCCATCACATCCGCTTCATCACTGCTGAATTTACTCAGGACATAGTCAGCAAGATCCCATCCTTCAGGAGCCCGCCCGATGCCTATCCTGACCCGTGGGAAGCCGTCGGACTTCAGTTGGTATATAACCGATCTCATGCCATTATGCGTGCCTGAGCTGCCCTTCGGGCGTATCCTGAGTGTTCCGGCCGGCAGATCGGCATCGTCATATATAACTATCAGGTTCTCCACCGGAAGCTTATAATATTCCACAATGTCCCGTACGCTCTCTCCGCTGAGGTTCATGAATGTCTGCGGCTTGACGAGAAGTACCCTTTGCCCGTTTATCCTGCCGTCGCCGGTCAGCGCCCTGTGCCTGAGTCGGTTCACCTTTATACCATATTTTTGCGCGATCAGGTCTACGGCCATATATCCCACATTGTGTCTTGTGTCCTCATATTTCCTTCCCGGGTTCCCAAGACCGACGATGACAGCCAGTTTATCCAACACAGCACCCCCGGTATGCTTATTCCTTCTGAGTAAAGAGCGTACTGATGGAAATATCCCCATAAATCCTCTCAATGGCCTCTGCAAATATGGAAGCGATCGACAGCGATGTGATCTTATCCGTCGGCTTGTCATCAGGAAGCGGTATCGTATTGAGCATTACCAGTTCTCTGATAGGTGATTTTTCTATCCTTTCAAATGCCGGGCCGGACAGCACTCCATGGGTACAGCAGGCATGAACCTCCTTTGCTCCCATTTCCATCAGTGCATCTGCCGCATTCACAACAGTACCTGCCGTATCGATAAGGTCATCGATGAGTATTACTCTTTTGTTCTTTATGTCACCGATGACATTCATTACTTCACTAACATTTGCCTTTGGCCTTCTCTTATCGATAATGGCTATCGGGATCTCCAGCCACTCGGCGAATTTTCTGGTGCGGGTCACGCTGCCCACATCCGGGGATACTGCCACCATATCTTCGTGATCAGGATATTTCTCCTGGAAATATTTCGCCAGTACCGGCACTCCCAGCAGATGATCCAGCGGTATGTCAAAGAATCCCTGGAGCTGCGGCGTGTGCAGGTCCATAGTCAATACCCTGTCCGCTCCGGCAGTGGTGATCAGGTTTGCAACGAGCTTGGCCGATATCGGGTCCCTGGCCCGCGCTTTCCTGTCCTGGCGGGCATAGCCGAAATACGGCATGACCGCTGTGATCCTGCCGGCTGAAGCTCTCCTCAGAGCGTCGATCATGACCAGAAGCTCAACCAGATTATCATTTACAGGCGGACAGGTGGACTGTATCACAAAAACATCTGAGCCTCTGACGACTTCGCCTATATTCACGCAGGTTTCACCATCGCTGAATTTCCCGACTGTTGCCAAACCCAACGGCAGACCGATCCTTTCAGCGATCTCCTTGGCCAGGGGTTTGTTGGAGTTCCCTGCGAAGATCTTGATATCCTTGCCGTGAAGATTCATAACCATACTCCTTTTTATATGAAAATAAAAATGATGTTTCCATCATTGTTTTCTCGTTGAAGCGCGTAATATTCTCTGCCCATGCGCGACATCCCTGAGCATGCGTGACACTTCTCATTCACCATGCCTTCTCCAGCCTTCTCGCCAATATCGATTCAATTCGTGCAAGCTGCTCCCTGTCATTTGCTCCCAGTACCTCATCACTGTCCTGTGCTTTGTACACGGTAACTGTAAGACCTTTTGAAAGCATTATTTCCAAAGTGTCCGTCAGATAGTACTCTCCCTGGTCATTGTCATTCTTTAACAACTGCAATGCATCCGCCAGTTCCCTCGCTGAAAAGATATACATTCCGGAATTTATTTCCTTTATTTTCTTCTCGGCAGGACTTGCATCCCGATGCTCAACAATCCTTTTAAAACTACCTCCGCTGTCTCTCACAATGCGGCCATATCCGGCAGGATCCTCCAGATCCGCGGAAATGACCACTGCATCGGCCTTTTCATTTTTGATGCACTCCATCGCTTTTTTTATCGTACCTGAGGTGATCAGAGGTGTGTCTCCATAAAGTATCAGTATGTA
>DGEE01000132.1:0-1727 GCA_002385815.1 Hungateiclostridiaceae bacterium UBA3934 | reverse complement strand
CCCATATATTCTATCACCTGTTCTGCCCTGTGACCAACGATAAGGACGCATTTACCGACCCCTGCATCGCGTGCAGCCTGATATACCCATTCGATCATGGGCTTGCCGCAGACCTGGTGCAGCACCTTGGCTTTATCTGATTTCATCCTTTTTCCCTCGCCAGCCGCGAGGATAAGTGCAGTCACATTTTCCATACATGCGATTCCTTTCAGACCCGCATATATTATCACACTTTTATTATGTTATTTCAACTCGATAATTCCACAAAAATTCCACATAATAAAAAAGACACTTCTGTTCAAAGTGCCCCTTTTATCCAATTATTCTTCAGAAGTAGCTGTTGGTTCCTCAGCAGCAGCTGTTGTTGCAAAATATTTCTCCAGGATAGCTTTCTGAATTTTTTCTCGTGTGACAGCATTGATAGGATGCGCAATATCTTTGAATTCCCCGTCGGGGGTCTTTCTGCTGGGCATCGCTATGAACATCCCATTCTGGCTCTCAATAACTTTGATGTCGTGCACTACGAATTCATTATCAAAAGTTACTGATACGACCGCCTTCATCTTCCCCTCAACGTCGATTTTCCGGATGCGGACATCTGTGATTTCCATTTATGCTACCACCTTCCCAATATAATGTGTAAATTATATATTCTATATATTCTATACAAAATGATAATTTCCTTCTTATTTGCCCGCTATTTGTTTTTTTTGGCAACAATAGCGCTTGCCTGTCGTCACATGGCGGTCTGTGTCCACATCTGGGATTTGAGCCTTTTACCCGACCATGCGGCTGGGTCTGATATCCGTTATACCAGCGGCTTCGTCGACGCCATAAAGCGTCAGGAGCGAAAAATAATCGATGGGCAGTTTTCTGTCCGGCATGGCTGTTTCTATAAGCACACCAGCTCCGGTGACCTGGCAATCGAATTCTCTTGCCAGTTCCAGGATGCCTTTTGTCGTCCCGCCGCCTTTCATGAAGTCATCTATGAAAAGCAGATGCGAACCGCGCCTCAGTGACCGCATCGACAAAACCATGGTCTGTATCCTGTTTGATGAACCTGAAACATAATTGATGTTCACAGAAGCCCCGTCTGTGGCTTCGATGTTGCGGCGTGCTATCACAAGGGGCCTGCTGAGATATGCCGCCGTCATGAACGCCAGCGGTATTCCTTTTGTCTCGACAGTGATGACATAGTCGACAGCCTTGCCGTAGAAATGGCCGGCAAAAACCCTGCTGACCTCGGAAACTGTCGCAGGATCATAAATGGCGTCGAGCATATACAGATAGCCACCGGGCAGTATCCTTTCCTTTTTTGAAAGCTCCGCACTGAGCCTCTCAGCCAGTTTCAATGCTGCATCGCCCGATGCCAGCGGTATGTAGCGTACACCGCCTGAAGCGCCCGGTATCGTTTCGATGGTGCCTGCACCGGTTTTTTCCAGCGAGCTGCGTATGATATCGATATCCTCACTGACTGAAGATTTGGCACAATTGAGCATATCTGCAAAATAGCCCAGAGTGAAGACCTTTCCGGGCGATTCACACAGTATCCGCTGCAGCACGGATATCCTTTCGTTTCTGTTCAGCTTGTCCATATCATCACTCTCTTTCGGGAACTCTTGTATCCAGGGGACGGTCCTTCTCCGGTGGCCAGCAAACAATCCTTTACCGGCCACCGTGGAGATAATCCTTCTCCGGCCGCCGTGGGGGACGGTCCTTCTCCAGAA
>DGEE01000112.1:5212-11184 GCA_002385815.1 Hungateiclostridiaceae bacterium UBA3934 | reverse complement strand
TTTCAGTATCACGCAGGCCATGATCTCCTCGCCGTACTGCTTGTCAGGCACCCCTATCACCTGGACATCGCTGACCTTGGGGTGAGTATAGATAAAGTCCTCTATCTCCTTGGGATATATGTTTTCACCGCCCCTGATGATCATGTCTCTGATGCGGCCTGTGATCTTGAAATATCCGTTTTCATCGACCCTGGCAAGATCGCCTGTGTGCAGCCAGCCGTCCTTGTCGATGGCAGCGGCGGTAGCTTCGGGCATCTTGTAGTACCCTTTCATGACATTATACCCGCGGACGACGAACTCTCCATCGGTATTGGGCGGGAGTTCCTTATTCGTCTCAGGATCGACTATCTTGCATTCGATCCCCGGCAGTGCCCTGCCCACCGTATTGACACGGATCTCCAGGGGATCGTCCACCCGGCTTTGCGTACAGCCCGGTGAAGCTTCTGTCTGTCCGTAAACTATGGTGATCTCCCTGCAGTTCATCTTATCCACCACGTCCTGCATCACCTTGATAGGACATGGGCTTCCTGCCATTATTCCTGTTCTCATGTGCGAGAAGTCAGTCTTTTCAAAATCCTCATGCTCCATCATGGCAATGAACATGGTCGGGACACCGTGGACAGCCGTTATCTTCTCCCTGTTTATGCAATCCAGTGACTGTCTGGGTGAGAAATACGGGATGGGCGACATCGTCACGCCGTGTGTCATGGCTGCTGTCATGCCCAATACCATGCCGAAGCAGTGGAACATGGGCACATGTATCAGCAGTCTGTCGGCTGTGGAGAAATCCATGCAATCGCCTATGCATTTGCCATTGTTGACTACATTGTAATGTGTCAGCATGACACCTTTGGGGAATCCTGTAGTCCCTGATGTGTACTGCATATTGCAGACATCGTCCTTATGCACTGCAGCAGCACGGCGGTATACCTCTTCCACCGGAACCTTCTCAGCCAGTGACAGGGCATCTTCCCATGTAAGACAGCCCTCCACCCTTGAATCGATGGTTATGATGTTGCGCAGGAATGGCAGCCTCTTGATATGGAGAGGTTTACCAGGCTCTGAGGTTTTGAGTTCAGGACACAGCTCCCTGATTATCTCCACATAATTCGAATCCTTGTAACCGTCTATCATGACGAGGGTATGTGTATCTGACTGCCTCAGCAGATATTCCGCTTCATATATCTTGTATGCTGTATTGACTGTAACCAGCACTGCCCCGATTTTGGTCGCTGCCCAGAATGTTATGAACCACTGGGGCACATTTGTAGCCCATATGGCCACATGATCGCCGGGCTTGACTCCAAGTGCGATGAGGGATCTGGCAAATGTATCCACATCATCCCGGAACTCCGCATAAGTCCTGGTATAGTCCAGCGTAGTATATCGGAAAGCATACTGATCCGGGAACTCCAGAACTACACGGTCAAGTACCTGCGGGAATGTCAGATCTATAAGCGTATCCTTTTCCCATATATATTGGCCTGTTTTGGTGTTATTGCAGAACAGGCGGCCCCTTGTCGCGTCTTTTTCAATGTAAGTACTCATGTAGTTTACAAAATGCGGAAACACTATACCTGCATCGCTGAGGTCGTTCGCCCATCTCTTGACCCATTCCAGCGAAATGTATCCGTCATAATTTATGGAGCGCAAAGCCATCATGAATCCGTCCATCGGGAGGTCACCTTCTCCCATCAGTCTGTAGGACACCTTGTCGTCCTGCATGACAGAGTCCTTGACATGGACATATTTTATATAGGCACCAAGATTTTTAACAGTGGTGTCAGGCGATTCGCCTGCAAAACGATAAGGATGGTGCACGTCCCAGAGAGCTCCGACGGCATCACTGGCGGCATTGGCCAAAAGCTCGCTGAGGCGTTTTGTATCCGTATAGACACCGTTCGTCTCGATGAGCAGTGTGACTCCCTTTTCCTCTGCTATCGGGATAAGACGCCTGAGTGCCGCAAGAACAGCTTCATCGTCCACTTCACCATCAGGCTGCGGTTCAAGGTCCGCCAGTATGCGTATATAGGGCGTTCCCAGTTTGCTCGCCAGTTCTATATACTGTACGATCTCATCGTGATTCTGCTCTGCCTTCTCTGTGAACTTGAGGCAGCAGCCCGAGGAAAGACACGGGATCTCAAGGCGCAGTTCCTTCAGCTTCCTGATGGTGTTGGGAAGCTCTGCCTCTGTAAAAGGCTGTGCCTTGACTGCAAATATATCCTTTCCAAGGCCTCTGATCTCAATACCGTCAAATCCAAGATCCTTGGCCATGGAATAAATATCAGACCAATCAAAATCAGGACATCCCAAAGTCGAAAATGCAATTTTCATCTCAATCGCCTCCTAAAAATTTATTTAATATAAAATCAGACGAACTTAAACCATCGGAACCTACCAAATCATTTTCCGACAGTGCTGCCGACACAGGCCGGCAAAACAAAAAAGCTCTCGTCTTCTGACAATCCTGCCAGAGACGAAAGCTATACTTCCGCGGTACCACTCTGTTTGGTATCTGCATACCCCCTTATAAGCATCGATCAGTCAATGATGAATGCCTTCCCGTTGTAACGGCGGGAACCCGGTCGCACCTACTTGCCATGGGCAGTATCCCTGCATCACCGGTGTAGTTCCGGCATATACATGGCTTTCAGCTAACTGCTCAAGGGTGAGTCCAAGATCCGCCCCGTGTGCTGTTTCGCAGCAACCAACAGCTTCCTTTGGCACTGCCAGGCGGCATGTTTTCCCTGTCATCGCATTTAACATTTGATCTGTTTTTTTGTATGCTACCAGAATCCCATTGTTTTGTCAATATGTATCAGTTATGCATCGACACCGGTATCATTCTCCGCATCCGCTCCGGCCATGGCTTCAGCACCGGCACCGGCATCGGCCCCCACGTCTTCAATGCTGAATCTGGATATCTCAACTGTCAGTGCAGCAGATCCTTCCTCCGTGGAACTGATGCTCTCCTGCACCTCTTCAGCCATCTCTGCTATGTTCGAAGTCTTCTGTGCAATGCTGCCTGCCGCTTCCGCTCCTTCGTTTGCCGCATGGGTGACTTCATCTATAGCTCTCACGACATTGCGTATCGACGTCAGAAGCTGCTGAGATGTGGCACTCAGGTCAGCCGCCATGCCGCTTATATTCTCTGCATCGGTCCCATACTGTGCCGTCGCATCGAGCATGGTACCATAATCCTTCCTCACAGTCTCATCGACGAATCCCAGCAGATCATTCGCATTCTCAGCCAGATTCCCGACTGATTCTATGACCCCTCTGGCAACGGACTGTATTTTCGCTACAGTGCTCTTGGAGTCTTCAGCCAGCGTCCTTATCTCCTCCGCAACCACTGCGAAGCCCTTGCCTGCCTCCCCAGCCCTTGAAGCCTCGATGGCGGCATTCAGCGCCAGCAGATTGGTCTGTGAAATGATCTGGAGGATGGCGTCAGCCAGTACATTGATTTCTTCCACTGTCCTGGAATCCTCCAGTGCCTTTTCAAGCCTTGATTTCACTTCATTGAAAATGACACCGCCACTGGCATAGGATTCCTTAAAATCCTCTTCAAGCAGCTTTGCCCTTGCTCTGATATCATCCGCAGTCCTGGCAAAGTCCTCGGCTTTACCGGCTATCATGCCGGCAGCTTTTTCTATTTCGACCGCCGCTGCATTCATTTCCTGGGCAGAGGCCGCTGTTTCCTCCATGCCGGCAGACAACTGCTCTGTGGTAGCCGAGATGTCACTGATATTGGACCCCAGCTCTGCCATATTACTGTTGGTCAGCTTTATAGTGGCACCGAGCTGCCCGGTCTGGGCGATCACATTGTGCAGAAGGCTCCTGAATTGTCTTCGCAGTTGTGCCACAGCTTTGATTATCAGGCCCATCTCATCTTTGTCGTTCAGGTACCTGTCATAGCTCGGATCATGCACCAGATCGAAGTTGGCGGTTTTTTGTATGTACCTGACCGTGACCTTCGACCTTCTGCTGACTCCTACAATGAATACAATCGATATGACCTCTGTCAGCACGCCGCCGATCACGGCTGTGACTACAATGATCGTATGCAGGTTTTCCATCGATATCCTGTTTTCAGGAACTATTTCGATGTTGTTTGCTGCCAGCAGGCTCTCCATCTCATTTATGGCTTCTCCTGCTTCCTTGATAAAATTGACGGACAATGTTGCGATCACGGACAGGGCGACGATTGAAACGATAAAGGGGATCAGCATCTTGACATAGAGCTTCATGTTATTGATCTTGAACATACAACCCACCTGTACCTTTCTTTTGGATTTGGTCCTGCGAATAAATTCGTTCCGATTCCTGCGTATACAACCCGTTTTTCTTACCGCGTACAAACTTGTTTGCTATTGAAAATTGTCCAGATACCTATTGTAAATTATACCGTATCCAGAAGGATTCAACAATCAAAACTCTGCCTGAAAATGATAAATGTCTGTATTTATTCCTCTGTACTGGACAACATAAGTGAATGGATGCAGTAATTGACAGAACTGTCACATACCATATGCAGCGGAGGTCCGGTATGCACGATAAGCCTGTACTTCTCATAGCTTTCTACAATAAAAAATCCCTTGGTGTAAGATACCTGGAAAGATCGCTCATCAAAGCAGGCCACAGGGTCCATATACTGTTTTTGAAAAATTTCAACAGTAAGGCTCCTGAACCTGTGACTGAAAAAGAACTGGCACTGCTCAGGACTTTGGTCGCTGAACTGGATCCCGGACTTATAGGACTGAGTGTGATGTCGTCTCTCTATCTCGAATCGGTCATATCCGTCAATAAATCCCTGCGCGCCAGATTCGGCATACCGATCGTCTGGGGCGGTGTATACGCATCCATGTTCCCGGAAAGATGCCTGGAGCATGCAGACTTCGTACTGCGCGGGGAGAGTGAGGAGGCCATCGTCGAACTTGCAGACGCTGTGCTTGGTGACAGGAGCTATGAGCATATAAAAAATCTTGCATATAAGATCCCTTCAGGCAGCACCGGCTCAAATATGGTGATCAATGATCTGCGCCCTCTTTGTGAAAACCTGGATGCACTTGGATATCCCATATTCAGCAATGAGAACAAGTGCTATATAGACAGAGGACGCATCATACCCGGCGATCCCATGCTGGATTCAGCCAGCTATGAGCTTTCCGCCTCAAGGGGATGTCCATTTGTGTGTTCATACTGTTCATCGGTCAATCTCAAGAGGATGTACGCGGGCAAAGGCAGATTCGTACGCTTCAGAAGCCCGGCGAGCATAATAAGTGAACTCAGGGAAGCGCTGGGGCACATGAAGGGCTTGAAAGTGATACACTTCTGGGATGAAATATTCCCCGATGACAGAGCGTGGACCGATGAGTTCGCCATGCAGTACAAATCATGCATAGGCCTTCCCTTCGTGATATGGGTGCACCCTCTGAGGATCAGTGAATATACCATATCGAAGCTGGCCGATGCCGGCCTGTATAAAACTGTCATGGGGATACAGAGCGGGTCTTCGCGCATCAGGAGCGATATTTTTCACCGCCGCGAAACCCGGGATGACATACTGAGGGCTTCAGAGATACTAAGCGGCAGAGTACGGCAGATTTCATACGATTTTATGCTCCGCCACCCCTTTGAAAGTGAAGAGGACCTAAAGCAGACATTCGAGATGTGCACTGAGCTCCATCGCCCCTTTGAGCTGCAACTGCATGGGTTGAGTTTTTTGCCTGGCACCGACATAATCAGTATTGCAGAGAAAAACAGGATAGAAGTCCATATATCTGAATCCGGCCCGGACACCCCCATGAGGACAGCATATAAGGCATACTGGGGGCAAAAGAGCACCAATGCCGCGGTGAATTTCTGGTATTCGCTTATATATATGAGCCAGTTCAGCTTCGGTCTCCATGCGGCCAAATGGTTCAGCAGAGTTCAAAAATCACGCTTCATCATGAGCATTGCCATCCTGCTGT
>DGEE01000112.1:0-5006 GCA_002385815.1 Hungateiclostridiaceae bacterium UBA3934 | reverse complement strand
TCTTTCGCATATTATCCATAGCATTGATTACGACAGCAATTGTGATAACTGTCCTGATGGTTTCCATGGCAGCCGTGGAACCTATGGCCCACATATACTCTGATTACCCGATGGCTGATATCGAACCGGTCCTGCAAAAGGACTCGTTCACCGATGAAGATTACTGGCTGCTGTATCTCCAGACTGGTCTCGGAAAACCTGCGGTAGATGAGATAAAGGAGCTTTATGATGACTGGGATGAGCATTTGCTGCGCTACCAGCAAAACTTCTTCAAAAAAATCGGGATCATATGTGAGAAAAACAGCCCGATCTCAAGGGAAGAGTCCATCATCGATGAGAGTGGCAATTACATAAGCGGTACTGATATGGCACCCATCCATGAGGGGGATATACTGATAACCAAATCATCACATACCTATGGCTGGCGAAACGGCCATGCGGCGCTGGTGGTAGATGTCGGAAAAGGGGAAACACTGGAGTCGGTGGTGCTGGGCCAAAACTCGTCCATACAGCACATATCGAAGTGGACAAATTATCCCAATTTCATGCTTCTCAGGCCGAAAGGTGCCACATATGAGGAAATGAAGCAAATCGCGATTACAGCACTGGAGCTTCTCCACGATATCCCCTATGATCTGACAGTTGGCATATTCGGCCCCAAATCTGCGGACAAGGACAAAATAAAGGGTACGCACTGCTCACATCTGATCTGGCAGGCATACAGGTACTATGGTTATGATCTGGACAGTGACGGCGGCCTGATCGTCACCCCGAAGGATATTGCCAACAGCCCCGCCCTTGAGGTCGTCCAGGTATATGGGGTCGACCCGCGCAATATCTGGCCCTGACCGTCCATCCCACGATACTCTGTTACGAAGCACATGCTTTTTCCATGCAAGCAGCCGGGGGATCCTGTAGAATCCATCCGGCTGCAAATTCAGTATCTGCTATTTCGACGACATCATTTTAATCAGCTTTTCAGCCACTGGTATATCGGCAGGAAGCAGGTCATATCCGGGCAACTCATCCACGTCCGCCCATATGTAATCATCATGGACACTGAGGCTTATGTCACCGTGTACGATTTCCGCAAAATATGCCAGCAGGCGTATGGTGCCCTGAGGATATTCGTATGTGCTTTCACAGAATAAGTCCTTTATCCTCGCTTCAATACCCAGTTCCTCAAAGAGTTCTCTCCTCAGACACTCTTCAGCGGTTTCATTTGCTTCGGGCTTTCCTCCCGGAAACTCCCATCCGCCCGCCATTTTCTCACCAGGCGCCCTTCTGGCGATGAAGACCTTATTATCATTTAATATTATTGCTGCAGTGACATCTCTTATTTTCTTCATGGTTTTTCCCTATGTGTACGACTCTTCATGTCCTGTCAAAATCAGGCGTGTTGCAGAGATTGTACGATATTCAGCGCGTGGTCCGACACCCTCTCCAGAGAGGTCACCATATTAGTGTAAAGTACATCCAGTCGCGGATCACATGCTTTAGTCTGAAGCCTGTCCACATGATTGCTGATATATGTCTTTTTCATCTCATCGACCACCTGCTCGAGATCCTCGACGACCTTTATCCGGTTTGCATCGCGGGCATTGAACACTTCCATGCTTGTGCGCAGCGTTTCCATCACTTTTTCAGCCATGGAACCAAGCTCTGTCCTTCCGTCGTTCGACATATCAGCTATCTTGTCGGGAAACTCCATCGCAAACTCAGCTATGTTCTCAGCATAGTCACCGATACGTTCCAGATCGATCAGCACATGATGGAGACTTCCCATGATCCTCAGATCATTTTTTGAAAGGTCATAGCCCCTGAATTCAACAAGATAAGCAGATATGTTGTCACACAGATAATCTATCGTTTCTTCTTTCTTCAGTACCTTGTCGGCTTTCTGTTCATCGGTTTCAAAAAATGCCTCAAGTGCCAGCTGCATATTGTCGGCTACCATCCTTCCCATACGATCCGTCTCCTTCAGCACCTGTCTCAAAGCTATGGCCGGCGTCTGTGCGATCCTCTCATCAAGGTACAGAAGTCTCTTTTCCATATCCTGTTCAGATTTCTTCTCAGGAATGATCCGTGTTATGAGTTTGACCAGAATTTTGGTGAACGGGAAGAGCAGTACTGTCACCGTTACATTGAACAATGTATGGAAATTGGCTATCTGCCTGGGAATGTCAGTCGGGGATATGAGCTCGATCAAACCGACTATACCCGGAAACAGCATAAGCAGAATCAGGTAGATTATGGTCCCTGTTATGTTGAACATGAGATGTATCCCCGCGGCACGCTTTGAATTGGCACTGGTTCCTATTGCGGAAATCACTGCCGTCACACAGGTGCCGATGTTCTGTCCCAGTATGACAAATACTGCAGCGTCCAGCCCTATCAGTCCCGACAGTGCGAATGATTGCAATATACCTACAGAAGCAGAGGAGCTCTGTATTATCGCAGTGAAAACAGCCCCTATCAGCACGCCAATGACAGGATTCTTGAAATTGATAAGGAAATTCCTGAAAGCTTCATTGTCCCTCAGCGGCCTCATAGCATCGGACATAAGGCTCAGTCCCACAAAAAGGATACCAAAGCCCAGCACTATTTCCCCTATCCTGGCTATTTTTTTCTTTTTTATAAAAACGGTCATCAGCATCCCTGCAAAAAGTATGAAAGGTGCCACGTCAGACAGCTTGAAGGCGATAAGCTGAGCTGTTATCGTGGTTCCTATATTGGCGCCCATTATGATCCCGGCTGCCTGAAGAAGTGACATCAGTCCTGCATTGACGAAACCGACGATCATGACAGTGGTCGCAGACGAGCTTTGGACCAACGCAGTTACTCCGGCCCCGACACCAACGGCAGCAAAGCGGTTCGTTGTCAATACCTCCAACACCCGTCTCATCCTGTCGCCTGCTACTTTTTCCAGGCCGTCCGACATCATTTTCATGCCGTACAGAAACATACCAAGCCCGCCAAGCAACATAAAAATCATGTAGATAGACATAGTACCCCCCTGGTTCGTTGATAACTTCATTTGCTGTTATTGTTGCAACTGCTCGAAAAATGCTGCAAATACTTTGCAAAAATAGTATATAACATAAAAAAGTATCTGTCACTCAGATCAGAACTATTCTCAAATTCACCGAAAATCAGCTGATACGGACCCCAGCGTTCTTCCCGCAAATCTTTGCCTGACTGCGGGCATAAAAAAATAGCATTTTAGACAAACAAAATAGCAGATTGACGAACATCTCTGTATAATTTATTATATAACGTAGCGGGAGTTGTCTTATGGACGAAATAAACAGAGATAGTCTGAAAAAACTCGGAATATTCGTTCTGGTGATCATATCAGTAGTAGGCGGAGTCCTGCTTGCTGTCAGACTGGCTTTTTTCCTCCTGCCCTTCCTTATAGCTTTCGCTCTTTCATCGATGATGGAACCGCTGATCAGAGTACTGGACAGCAAGCTGCACATCAAAAGGAAAATATCAGCGCCGATAATACTCCTTCTGCTGATGGCGATGATAGTGACAGTTGTAGTGCTCGGCATCCTGAGGCTGATAGATGAGATCAGGAGTCTGATCGCCTCTGCTCCTGCCTTTTTCTCAGGTCTGTATTCCTATATTTCTGATTTGATGATAAAGGGTGCGGAATATATCGAATGGATGCCTGTGGAGATAACAGACAATCTGGGAAGTATAATCTCCAATCTTTCAAATACTGTCACCAATTTTGGGAAGGCGGTAGTAAAGGGCGCTTATGTGACTGCAATATCGCTGCCTGAAATCATAATATTCACGATAGTAACGATACTGGCAACATTTTTCATGGCGAAAGACCGCCACAGGATATCCTCCGTGCTCAGACGCCATTTGCCCGGGAGCTGGATGGACCGCATCCTGGCCATCAAGCAGGATCTGTTCACAGCAATATTCGGCTATCTGAGAGCAGCACTCATCATGATGGTCATTACCTTTTGCGAACTCCTCGCCGGTCTGATCATAATCGGCGCCAAATACACGCTGCTCCTTGCATTCCTGATCGCCGTCATAGATGCACTGCCGATACTCGGTGCAGGGAGTGTCCTGATACCATGGTCCCTGTATTCCTTCGTCACCGGCGATATCAGGATGGGCGTTTCAGTTATAATCCTGTATCTGGTCATACTCGTCGTCCGCCAGATCGTAGAGCCCAAGGTGGTGGGTCAGCAGATCGGCGTACATCCGCTGCTCACTTTGCTGTCCATGTACATCGGCCTCAAGCTGATAGGGTTCACTGGGCTGATACTCGGGCCGATATCTTTCATCCTCATCCGCAATATACTCGTAACTATCTACAGTAAAAGACCAGTCAAGGAAATCATAGGCTTTGACAGAGACAAAGGTAGCAGCGGAAGCACAGGCATCATGCAAAACAGTCGCGGCACATCTGACACTGGCACAAGTCCCACCGACACCACATCTGATGATGCCAGCAAAAGTCCGTCCGACAATGTATCTGTTGATACCTGCGCAGACACGGATCTTTCCTGAGACAATCAGGGCAGTTGATGCGCATATATTTTACCCCCTTTGGAAAACACTATTGAAGGAGGTGTAAAATATATGATGAATATCAGTCTGACGACAAAGGAAAGGATGCTTCTGGAGGATCAGAAGCGCCATGAGGAGATTTGTATCGAGAAATACAACAACTATGCACAGCAGGCATCAGATCCGCAGCTTAAGAACATTTTTGCAAATCATGCCAAAATCGAGCAGGAACATCTGAATACCCTGAATCAATTACTGAGCGGACAGGTGCCGCCAATGGGACAGCAATCCGGCGGCAGCCAGCAGTCAGGGGCAGGCATGCAAAGCGGCGCCGGATCACAGCAGATGCAGCAGCAGAATGCCCCGTCAGCCGGGCTCTGTTTCCAGGCAGGTCAATCTAACATGGCGCTGGACCAGAGTCTGTGCAATGACGTACTTATGACCGAGAAGTATGTGTCCGGCGCATATGA
>DGEE01000016.1:1911-6734 GCA_002385815.1 Hungateiclostridiaceae bacterium UBA3934 | reverse complement strand
GCGGATGCATTTCCAGAACGCTTCACGGGTCAGTTCCTCGACAGCATGATGATCTTCAGGGCGCTCAAGTCTAAGTACGATGTCCATGTTTCCCATTCTCCAAACCTCCGGTTTCATATTTCGGTCTTTATGGGACGACACCCGGCCGCTCACCGTCCGATCCGCTTTATACAAATGACTGCTGCTGTGCCAGGTATCATTTTTGCTTCCTGAACACAGCGCCTTATGTTTCCACTTCGCTATCGTAAGGCTTTCCGGTCACATTGGCATAAAACCCGTCACATGTGGATCCGGCCGGCAGCACCTCTTTCATCAAAGTCCTCTTTGTGAGCTGGTATCTGTTTCTCAATTATCAAAAGAAACTCAGCTGTTCCGGCCCTTTGACTTCATAAGTATACAGGTATCTGAAAATCTCGTTGTTATTGCAGACTATGCCATGCTTCCTGCACTCGTCATAGAAAATTTTCATCAGCCTGTTGTTGTTATCGCTTGTCACTTCGTAACTGTAGCCGTATTTCCTGTGATACTTCTGCCTGAGTCCGGGAAAATGTTCATCGAGTTTCGAATAGAAATACTCCCGGTTGCCTTCCCTCAATGTCATGCCCATGCCAAAGCAGATGATACCGTATACCTTTGCCCTGACACAGTATTCAAGGATGCCTCTCAGGTTCTCCTCCGTGTCATTGATAAAAGGCAGGATCGGGTCCAGCCACACAACAGTGGGTATCCCGTTCTCGTTCATTATTTTAAGCACCTCGAAGCGTTCCCTGGTAGTGCAGACTGTCGGCTCCAGGATCCTGCAGAGGTCCTCGTCCCAGGTGGTAAGTGTCAGCTGGACAACACATTTTGATTTGCTGTTTATGCTTGTCAAAATGTCTAAATCTCTGAGGATCAGATTCGACTTTGTCAGAAGCGCAACACCGAAACCGTATCTGTCTATTATTTCGAGGCATTTTCTCGTACAGGCCAGCCTGGCTTCTATATGCATGTAGGGATCGCACATGCTGCCGGTACTTATCATGCACTTCTTCCGCTTTTTCCTGAGCGCAGCTTCCAGTAACTCAGGAGCGTTGACCTTGACCTCTATGTCTTCGAAATCATGGTCCATATTGTAGCATTTGCTCCGGCTGTCGCAGTAAATGCAGCCATGGCTGCAGCCACGGTATATATTCATCCCGTTTTTCGACGACAGTATCGTTTTCGCTTCCTTGAAATGCATAACACTTACCTTTTCAGGTGCATGGCACGTCAGTCAGTCGGTTACTTATCACTGGACACATTTTGTTTGCTGAACGGCAAACTGACGAGCCGGGCATTATTTTTACTTGCTGAACACAAAACCCTCAAACTCGCAGATCGGCCGGTTTTCAAAGCTCGATTTGGCAAAGTCCCAGACGTCGCCATACTTGTCCTCGAAAACGAAATACAGCGCGTGCCTTCCTGTCACACACCGGACAGTTGAATAAATTATCCCGTCGTCCATGCCGATATCGCATCTGCCTATTTCCATGCCTTCACGCCAGTCGTCAATGAGGATCCTTACATGTCCCCGCGCCCCGCAGCCTCTTATTTTGGCCGAGAATTCCATGGTGCTGCCGGAGTAGTCCTCGCCGAAATTAAAGTACTTAAAGCCGACGACACATCCGTCGGTGATATTGACCACCGGCCTTTCGAAGATGTTCCTTTCCGTTATATAGCATCCGCCTTTCAGTACGCATGCTATGTCTGCCGGTACATACCGGTACGGGGACAGCGATTCTTCAAAACCCAGCGACGTCATCTCGACCTGAGGGATCCTCCCGTCGTCCAGGATCTCTATTCGTTCAACACATGCACGCCTTGAAAATACTGAATTGTTGGTCATCCTGTGGTAAAAAACATACCACTGCCCGTTTATGTTGCAGATGGAACCATGGTTGTTGCCACCAGGATAGCCGACCCCATTGTCGACGATCGTACCTCCGTATTCGAACGGACCAGTCGGCGACTTGCTGACGGCATAGTCCAGCCGGCTCCCTACCCTGGGCGAGTAAACCAGATAATACCTGTCACCGATCTTGCGCGGTGAACAGGCCTCGTAAAAATCCGATGGCCCGTTTCCGGCCGGTATTATATCCTTTCTCACAGATCCGGGCAGTATCTCATACATGTTTTCCGGGTTTATCTCTGCCATGTATGATTTCTCGAATCCCCAGTAAATATAGACTCTGCCGTCATCATCAACCAGCACGCCGGGATCGCAGAAAACTCCCTTGTCCATATCATCCTCGTACATGGCAGGAACACGGTATTGCGATAGTAATTTGAAGGGTCCTTCGGGTCTGTCGCTCACAGCAACACAGCCCTTTGTATAGAAAATGTAGGCGTAAAGATAGTACTTGCCGTCTTTTTCAACCACATCCGGCGCATACAGTTCACCGTCAGTCCACGGCGTATCGCTTTCATGGTCGCGGTCCGCCCTTGTATGGAATGAATCCCCATGGCATATCCAGTTGTCCAGGTCGTTCACGTCCGCAGACCAGACCTTCAGCTTGTAATCGCAGAACTTGCCTGATCCTGCTGTATCATGGGAACCGTACACATAGACCCTGTTCCCGAAAACCCTTGGCTCACCGTCCGGTATGTATTCCCAGTTCGGCAAATATGGATTGGCCATTTTCATCCTCCTCTGTCCTCAGTACCTGCCCAGTCAGCCGACACTCATTATTAACATAACATTAACTGAACACGGCATTGAGTAATATCTGACCGGCGTGTCAGACACCTCTGTACCCGTCTCCCCGCATAATCACGTATCTCTTTGCTGCGATCCGTCCACGATTACGGAGTGTTTTGCATTAACCTCACCCCAACGGCGCACTCTGTCTGCATGCTAAAAAACACTCATCCTGCGGACTATATCCTCTATCTGGCTTTCACGGTTTTTCCCGGACCAGTTGACGACACCACCCGATATGACCTGTGCTCCCTTTTTCCTGCATACGTCGCTTATCTGGCGGACCGCACGGTTCCCGCCCATCCACGGCTTTTTCAGTTGCTGTGTCACGAAACAATGGACTTTTTTTCCGGTCAGATCGGGCAACTGTAGCAAATAATGCTTCATAATCCGTGACAGTGAGAACGCGTGCACTGGTGAAGCAAATACGACTGCATCATACTGATCCACGTCCGGTGATGATTTCAACTCTGCAGGTGTATCCGAATTCGGGTTGTCAATAACAGGCTCCACCTTTTCTGTCCTGACCTCATGCCCAGCGGCTCTTATTGCCTGTTCGATCTTCCAGGCTACTGACAGCGTATTTCCGGTATGAGAGTAAACGATTATGCCAATTTTCATTTTTTCATCTCCTGTCAAAACAGCTTTATTATACTATACGGAAAACGCCGCGGCAATTCTGCATTACACAGCGATGAAATGCATCAGCTTCCCTTTGAAATCGCCGTGCAGGCCGGCGATATTTATGCCCGCATACATCAACGCACTGCCGGTGAATGTTTCACCTGTCTGTTCATTCCTGTAGACGGTATTTTCATCAAGCCCCTTCAGCCGTATCCTGCGGCTCTTGTAGTTCGGCCTCTGCATTACCTGGATATATGTAACCAGCGCTTCCCTCCTGTCCTTCGATACCACCATCCATGCATCATACAAACGGTTGTCGCAATAATCAGCGATCCTGTAATAGTCTCCCTCGCGTATCAGGTCATTGTATTTATGGTATGTCCTTATCTGCTCAGGGATCATTTCCCTGTCTTCCTTCGGGATCCGCGTCACATCCAGTTCATATCCAAACGTTCCAGCCAGTGCCACAAAACCTCTCGTTTCAAAAGGCGTCGTCCTGCCGACTGTATGGTTCGGGCAGTCACTCACATGAGCTCCTATTGTCGAAAGCGGATATACCATGGCAGTACCACGCTGTATGATCAGCCTTTCTATGGCATCTGTATCATCAGAGCACCAGATCTGCGGGCAATAATATAATATACCCGGATCAAACCTCGCTCCACCCCCTGAGCAGCCTTCGACAAGGATGTGTGGAAAATCGGTAGTAAGGCGGTCCAGCATCCCGTAGACTGCCAGCACGTACCTGTGTGATATCTCGCCCTGTCTTTCAGGCGCCAGGTAATTGCTTCCAAGATCGCTCAGCGGGCGGTTCATATCCCACTTCACATATCTGATGTTGGCCTCCGACAGTATTTTTTTTATCATGCCGTAAACGGTTTCGACAACCTCGGGATTTGTCAGGTCCAGCACCAGTTGGTTCCTCGCCAGTCCAGGCACGCGGCCTTCTACATGTATGCACCAGTCCGGATGGGCACGGTACAGGTCCGAAT
The DNA here is from genome assembly GCA_002385815.1 of Hungateiclostridiaceae bacterium UBA3934. GTDB lineage: Bacteria > Bacillota > Clostridia > Acetivibrionales > DTU013 > DTU013. Next base: position 2,402 of record DGEE01000016.1, on the reverse strand, counting down.
CCGGGGAAACCATTTCAGGCTCGAACCAGATCCCGAAGTCCATGCCCAGTTTATTGACTTCATCCACAAGGTGTTTCAGTCCGCCTTTCAATTTCTCTTCATTGACGACCCAGTCTCCAAGTGAGCTGTTGTCGTCGCTGCGCTTACCGAACCAGCCATCGTCCATGACCAGCATCTCAATGCCGAGAGCGGACGCTTCCTTTGCTATGGCCAGCAGTTTTTCAGTATCGAAATCAAAATAGGTAGCCTCCCAGTTGTTGATAAGGACAGGACGCTTTTTATTCCTGTACGGGCTCCTGATAAGGTGATTTCGGTAAAGGTCATGGAAAGTCCGCGTCATACCGCCGATACCCTGGCATGAACAGACCATCACGACTTCCGGAGTCACAAATTGCTCACCCGGTTCCAGCAGCCATTCAAAGTCGGTGGGGTTGATGCCCATCACCACTCTTGTTGTCTCAAACTGTCCGCCTTCGACACAAGCGTAGAAG
>DGEE01000016.1:0-1591 GCA_002385815.1 Hungateiclostridiaceae bacterium UBA3934 | reverse complement strand
ATCCTCTGGATATGCCTTTCTCTCGCCCATGAACCATGCAGCGATATGATATCGAAACTGCTCCCTTCAAGATCGACACAGCACGAAAGGACTTTCCTAAGCTTGATCGGATTCGGACTATTGTTCCTTAACCGTACACTTCTTGTTATTACATCAAGTTTTTCAAACGCAGTATAGACAAGATCCACTTCGAGACCCAGGACGGGATCCTCGCAGAAAATCTCAAGAGTAGTGCAGTCATCCTCATCGCCAAAGGTCGCAGGAAGTTCCTCCAGCTTCGGTTTACCCCCTGTTATCCTGTGCGATACATATTGCAGTTTGCTTACCGCATGCCCGTTCACATCACGGATCTCCAGGCACGTTTCCCGGAAATCACCTATCCCGTGCGTCGGGTATTCCTGCGGAAAAGCATCGTAGAACGACAGCCTGTCCCTGTTGTTCTTCGACGGAACAAACGGATTCTCATTTGTGCGCATGAGGCTTTCCGGTGAAAAATGCCTGTCACCGATACGTCTGCCGAAATATGCGTGCCCGATGAAATTTTCCTCGTCGACAATGCCGATGATATATGACGTGTTATTGGCATCCAGCTTGAATATCCTCTTATCTGCGAAATATTTAACTCCCATGGCTATCCTCCCGCATCAGGTGTTGCCGGAAAATACCGCGGCATCCCAAATATTCGCCGCTCTGCTGCATATGGTATTTTCCCGTTACCGGTTAATTATACCATAAGTTGCCCTTCCCGTCGAGCATGGCAGAAATTGGGCTCTCAAAAATCTTCCCGAACTTTTGCAGCATTTTGCGGCTAAAAAGTATGAAGACTGGAAGGTTGAAGATGTGTCATACAGGTCCTGTCGGTCGACGGACTTCGAAGCGTCCGTGACAAGGCATGAAAACAGCCTGTTTCGCGCCGCCCTCGCAATTATGGGAAACGTGTCTGATGCCGGGGATATATTACAGGAAACATTTCTGCGGGCATACGAAAAAGCCCCGGAATTTGCTTCAGACAAGCATGAAAGAGCATGGCTCATGAAACCGGAAGAAATCTATGATATCCTGAAAGAAATCGGTGTTTCCCTGTGACCGGTCATTCATCCATATATCCCGTTGTAGTATCGATGACGACGGTCCAGTTCTTCCAGTCGACCCCGAAATCAAGCTCTTTCGCAATGTCCCTGAGCTTGAAGTAATTGTTCCCGTTTATGTTGTAGGCAGTCGGGAAAATTTCGTTATCACCGATAAATATCCTTGCATTCGTAGGCATTACTTTTTCGTAGGAATCCAGATCATTTGCAAGCTCACCGCCCACCTCGGTGTAAGCTTCCCCCGGTATTATCGCTATTGACTTGTTCACCGAATCCCAGGTGACTTCAAACTGCTTTTCGGTCCCTCTGAGAAGCATCGCAAAGTCACGCAGCTTGATGTAATTATTGCCCCTGATCTTGCAAAGGATGATGTCCGTTGAACTGCCGTTTACCGATACATGGGTATTGGAGCACACGGCGCCTGTCCCCTCGTATCTGTACATCTTCCGGATCGTCGTGAAATTTTTGAAATTCTCGCAAAGCAGCGTGTCAAGACAATCGAC
>DGEE01000002.1 GCA_002385815.1 Hungateiclostridiaceae bacterium UBA3934 | reverse complement strand
TCCCTGGCTTCACCGGGGCCATTCACCGCACACCCCATGACTGCTACTTTGATATTTTTACTGCAGCCTGCAAGCCTCTTTTCGACTTCATTCGCTATCCCTATGAGATCTATCCTGGTGCGTCCGCACGTGGGACAGGATATGAGTTCCACACCCTTCTTCCTGAATCCCATTGCTTTCAGCAGCTCGATCCCCGCTCTCACCTCCTCTGCCGGATCACCTGTCAGCGATATCCTGAGTGTATCCCCGATGCCTTCCGCCAGAAGGCAACCAAGTCCTGCTGCTGATTTGACCAGGCCCGAAAAAAGTGTGCCTGCTTCGGTAACGCCTATGTGCAAAGGGTAATCGACCCTGGATGACATGAGCCTGTATGATTCTATCGTCACAGGTACGCTTGAAGCTTTCAGTGAGACAATGATATCATCAAACCCAAGTTCCTCAAGTATCCTGATATGTCCCAGGGCGCTTTCTGCCAATGCCTCAGCCACAACCCCACCATACCTGGCCAGTATCGTCTTTTCCAGCGACCCTGAATTCACACCTATTCTGATAGGTATGCCCCTGGCTCTGGCAGCTTCCACGACTTTCTTCACCCTGTCTGTCCCGCCAATGTTACCAGGATTGATGCGTATCTTGTCTGCGCCGTTTTCGATACTTGCCAGTGCCAGTCTGTAATCGAAGTGTATATCGGCAACCAGTGGTATCCCGATGGCTTTCTTTATTTGCTTCAGTGCCACGGCAGCTTCATTATCGGGAACAGCCACCCTGATGATGTCACAGCCGGCTTCCTCCAGGTGTTTTATCTGCTCGATCGTGGAGACAGTATCCCTGGTATCTGTGTTGGTCATCGACTGTACCGTAACTGGTGCATCACCACCGATATGGATATTTCCAATGCGTATTTTCTTAGTGAGTCTTCTCTTCATATATTACATCTCCCTGTCTGATCAGGGTCTCAGGCCTGTATCCGCTATCTGACCACAAGTCGCAATATATCATTATATGCGATATAGATGCCAAGCAGGATGATTATGATAAATCCGGCTATCGATATCACAGTTTCTTTCTCCGGGCTCAAAGGTTTGCCCCTGACTGCCTCTATCCCTATCAGCAGAAGCCTGCCCCCATCGAGCATCGGGAACGGCAGCAGGTTCGTAGCTCCTATGGCCACACTCAGCAGACCGGTGATATACATCAGATAAGTCAGCATCTGACCGACATTCGGAGCCTGGCTGACAGTGGTGGTTATGGTGCTCACCATGCCGATGGGACCCATCATATCTGAAACATTGGCCTTGCCTGTAATGAGCCATTCCGGACTGTAGAATACACTCCTTATGATCGAGTAGGTAAAGGCGGCTGAATGTACAAATGAATCCAGAACATTCCCTTTTGCATAGGTAAACTCCAGTCCGATCTCATACCATTCATCGGTTTTTACCTCGATCGGCGTGAGGGATGTGTTTATCTGGCCCCCGTTCCTCTCAGCACTCAGCTCGAGTTCGCTGATACCATTGTTTTTTACAAGTTCGACCAGCTTTTCATAAGAATCCACCTCAATGCCATTTATAGCCACGATCCTGTCACCTGCCTGGAGTCCTGCCTTCTCAGCAGGAGAGCCAGGTGAGACCTCCTTCAGAACATTCGACCCCTTCGGATCTGTCAGATCGAGGACAACGCCTATCATCGGAGTCGTTGTTTCCGGATGATATATGGGGTTCAATTCACCTTCATACAGGCTTCCGTCCCTTTCAAATTCCACAGTTACCGGCTCACCCTTTGAAACATAGAGAAACTGTATCACATCTACCGGGATATATGTCCTCTTGCCTCCGTATGACACTATCCTGTCTCCGCTTCGCATCCCGGCTGCAGCAGCTGGTGAGCCCTCAGCTATCCGCCCTATCTCCATGGTCTGGTATCCCTGCAAAGCAAAATACCCTGTCAGCAGGACAGCGGCCAGCAGCAGGTTTGCCAGCGGCCCGGCTATTATAGTGAGGGCGCGGGCATACTTCGGTCTGTTGTTGAATGCGGTCTCACTGTCCGAAGCTTCTTCTTCCCCCTCCATCTTCACATAAGCCATTATCGGGAACAATCTGACGGAATACTGAGTGCCTCCCCGTGTTATACTGAACAGCTTCGGCCCTATAAAAAGCGAGAACTCCAACACCCTGATGCCCATTCTCCTGGCGGCCAGAAAGTGGCCCAGTTCATGTACTATAACGATTATATTGAAAGCCAGTATGGCAAGGATCAGATGCATACACTATCACCAACCATTCTTTTCGCCCATTTGTCTACTTCTATTATATCATCAAGCTCCGGCGATGTATTCACCTCATGTGCAAGCATCGTTTTTTCTATCAGCTGTGGTATGGCACAGAATCCGATCCTTCCCTCCAGGAATAACTTCACAGCTGCCTCATTTGCGCCGTTCAGCACAGCCGGCATCGTACCTCCTTCTTCAAGAGCATCATAGGCCAGCCTGAGACATCTGAACTTTTCCATATCAGGCTCTTCAAAGGTCAGGACACCGCTTTTTATCAGATCCAGTCTCGGGAATTCGTTGGCGCATCTCTCAGGCCATGTCAGGGACAGCTGGATCGGTATCCTCATATCAGGCTGTCCGAGCTGCGCTATGACAGAACCATCTTTGTACTCAACCATTGAATGTATGATGCTCTGCGGATGGACCAGCACGCTGATCTTTTCCGGTGAAAATCCAAACAGCCATCGGGCCTCGATGACTTCGAGCCCTTTGTTCATCATCGTGGCGGAGTCGATGGTTATTTTGCTGCCCATACTCCAGTTGGGATGTTTCAGAGCCTGTTCAGCAGTCACATTCCGGAGCTCATCGTATCCCATGCCTCTGAACGGTCCGCCGGATGCTGTCAGCAGAAGTCTCTCCACATCCTGCTTCCTGTTTCCTGCCAGGCATTGATAAACAGCAGAATGCTCGCTGTCCACAGGGAATACCGTCACACCTCGGCTCTCGGCCTCTGCCATGACGATATGGCCTGCTGTTACAAGGGTCTCTTTGTTTGCAAGTGCCACATCCCTGCCATTCCGTATAGCCTCGATGGTCGGAAGCAGACCGGCTATGCCTACTATGGCAACCACGACTTTGTCGACACCGTCAACGGCTGCCGCAGCCCTGATGCCTTCAGGCCCGCTCAAAACCTGGATCCCCAGCCCCTTCAACCTGTTTTCCAGCTCGGGTGCGAGGGTATCATCTCCTATTGCCACCATCGGAGGCCGGAATTCCCTCGCCTGCTTCTCCAGCAGATCTATATCAGAATATGCAGTCAGGGCACTTACCTTTATACCCAGGTTCCTGGCGACATCAAGAGTCTGCACTCCTATGGAACCTGTTGATCCAAGCAACGCTATACTATCTGCCATTGTCTGCTCCTTCCTCGAATTTTGAAGCGTCAGAAAAAAATATTTATGTAAAAATACACGGCAGGAGCCGTAAAAAGTATACTGTCTATCCTGTCGAGTACTCCTCCGTGACCGGGCATTATATTTCCGAAATCTTTTATCCCCACCGCTCTTTTGATTACTGATGCGGACCAGTCGCCCAACTGAGATATTATACCACATATCAGACCCAGTATTGCAAAGTGCAGGTACGGGACATCGAGCGAGTTTTTGAAAACAGCGCCGAAAGCGACCACTGCAATGATACACCCGATAACACCACCAATACATCCTTCCAGCGTCTTATTGGGGCTGATTTTCGGCACGATCTTTCTCTTTCCGATGGTGATACCTGTGAAAAAGGCAAATGTATCCGTTGCGCTGGCTCCGATGAAAATAAGCCATATATACAGATGGCCCGCCTCTATCTGCCGGGTGAGCGTAACGAAGGAAAACAGGAACGGTATATATATCATGCCGAGCAATGTAGCCGATACATCCCTGATACCATATTTCCCGTCTGAAAACATCATGAAGCAAAAAAGCGACACCAGCAGGACAAAAGCAAAAACTGCTGCTGCAAGAAGAGCGCTGCTGCCGCTGACCACTGCCGCAGAAGGCAGTATACCGGACACGGCTATATACAGAAGCGGGACACATGAAGCAAAGCTGACCACTTCCACAGGCCTGAACCCGCCTTTTTCCAGCGCGCTGTTGAATTCACGGACTGCGAGGGTCGCCAGCAAACAAACTGTCAAGCCTATGGCGACCTCACCCAGACATATCACTGCTATTAGCAGCAGGATAGCGGCAATTGCACTTATGACCCTGGTCTTCATCCTCATAACCCTCCAAAACGTCTGTTTCTGTTCTGATAATCACTTATGGCCTGGTACAGATGTTCTTTTGAAAAATCAGGCCACAATATATCCGAATACCAAAATTCCGAATATGATGACTGCCATAGCAGAAAATTACTCAGTCTGTATTCTCCGCTCGGTCTGATCACAAGATCCGGGTCGGGTATCCCGCTGGTGTAAAGATAATTCGAGAACAGTTCCTCGTCCACATCCTCAGGCTCTATCCTGCCTTCTCTGACATCCCTTGCAATTCGTGCTGCTGCGGCGGCAATCTCACATCTGCTGCCGTAGTTGAGGGCAATCACCAAATTAAGCCCGGTATTTGCAGCAGTATTTGCCACTACCCTGTCAATCTCATTCCTGATCTCCTCCGACAGCTTATCCGTATCCCCGATCACAGTTATTCTGATGTTCGTTCCTGCCAGTTCCTTTTCGGCATTCTGCAGGAACTCCAGCAGCAACTGCATTAGAGCATTGACCTCTTGCCGCGGCCGGTTCCAGTTCTCAGTGGAAAATGCAAATGCTGTCAGATATTTTATGCCGATGGCATTGCATTCCTTTACTACCCTTTTGAGTGTATTGGCACCCTCCCTGTGTCCGGCATTACGGGGCAGGCCTCTTCTGGCAGCCCAGCGGCCGTTGCCGTCCATAATCACGGCTATATGGACAGGCAGATCCCGGCTGGTATCCAAACCGTGTTTTTTGGTTTTGCGCCTTAACAATCGCATCTGATACCTCCAGACAATATGCGGATAACAAACAAGGCTGTATCAACAGCCTTGCAAATCAGCTATTTATATTGCATACCAGCAATTCAACTGTTTTCCCGCTCAACAGCTTTTGTCTGACAACTCTCGAATCATTGTCGTATCCTCTGTCTCTCAGCCTTGGAGGGGCCGTCAGACAGACGGTTGTCTCATAGCCCTGAGCTTTCAGTTGCTCTACTGCATCCTCCAGCCTGAAGCCGGAGACATCTTTCATATGGACTATACCTCCATTATTTCCTTTTCTTTGTTTTCAACCACCTTGTCGACCTCAGCTATGTACTTGTCAGTCAACTTCTGAACATCGTTCTCAGCAACCTTCAGATCATCTTCTGTGATCTCGCTGTTCTTCTTCTGTGTCTTGAAATCATCTATAGCCTCTCTCCTGACAGCGCGGATCGCTATCTTGGCATTCTCCCCATACTTTTTCACCTGCTTTGTAAGCTCTTTTCTTCTTTCTTCGGTGAGCACCGGGAAAATGAGCCGCAGCACATTGCCGTCATTGTTGGGATTTATGCCGATGTCCGACTTCTGTATCGCTTTTTCGATATCCTTGAGCATCTTTGCTTCCCAGGGTTGTATGACTATTACCCTTGCCTCAGGTACTGAAATACTGCTGAGCTGGTTTATTGGCGTAGGCACTCCGTAATAATCCACGGTTATCTTGTCCAAAATAGCCGGATTGGCCCTTCCCGCACGAATACCAGCCAATTCCTCCTTCAATGCGCTTATCGCCCTGGCCATTTTGTTTTCGATATCTTTGTATTCCGACATATGAAACCCTCCTTTTTTATGGATCAGAATAATGTTGTTCCGATTTTCTTACCTTCCAGGACCCTTATTATGTTTTCCGGATCGCTCAGATCGAAAACTATCAGCGGCAGTTGGTTGTCCATACACAACGAAATAGCAGTCGAGTCCATCACGCCTAACCTCATGGTCAGTGCTTCTGCAAACGATAACGACTCAAAACGGACAGCATTGGGATTCTCTTTCGGATCGCAATCATATACGCCGTCCACCATGGTCGCCTTCAGTATGACCTCTGCATCTATCTCGGCTGCTCTCAGCGCTGCTGTCGTATCAGTAGAAAAATAAGGGTTGCCGGTCCCACATGCAAATATCACGATTCTCTTTTTTTCCAGATGCCTGACAGCCTTCCTCCTGATATATGGTTCGGCTATCTGCCTCATTTCGATAGCGGTCTGTACTCTTGTAGGAACACCCTTTGACTCCAGTGCATCCTGAAGTGCCAGGGCATTTATGACTGTCGCCAGCATCCCCATATGATCAGCAGTTGTCCTGTCCATGTCGATGCCGCTTCTGCCCCTCCAGAAGTTGCCGCCTCCAACTACTATCGAAATCTCGACGCCCATCTCATAGGCCTGTCGTATCTTTTCAGAGACTTCACTCAATATAGCCGGATCGATACCGGTTTTCTTGTCCCCGGCAAGTGCTTCACCGCTGAGCTTGAGAAGCACTCGCTTGTATTTTAGTGCCATATTGCAGCTACCCCCGCTCTGAATATTTGTTCTTCAATGAACACTAAAAATCCTGCTGCTGTACTAAAAAGGGAACATATTTTGTATGCTCCCTTTTTAGCGATCATTATCAACCGCCAATCTGCTTTGCAACTTCCTCTGCAAAGTTCTCTTCTTTCTTCTCAAGCCCTTCCCCTCTCTCGAAACGGGCGAATCTCCTTACGTTGATGTTTTCACCTATCGTTGCGATCTTCTCGGTGACGAGCTGTTTGATTGTCTTATCCGGATCCTTAATCCAGGGCTGTTCGAGCAGGCATACTTCCTTGTAGAATTTCTCCATCCTGCCTTCGACCATCTTCTCAATAACTTTCTCAGGCTTACCTTCGTTCCTGGCCTGAGCCTTGAGGATGTTCATTTCTTTCTCAATGACCTCTGCAGGAACATCTTCCCTGCTGACATATTCGGGCCTGGCAGCAGCCACCTGCATAGCTATATCTCTTACCAGCTGCTTGAACTCTTCGTTTGCAGCGGCAAAGTCAGTTTCAATGTTTACTTCTACAAGGACTCCTATCCTGCCGTTACCGTGTATGTATGCATCCACGAGTCCTTCAGCAGCGACCCTGCCTGCTTTTTTTGCAGCAGCAGCCAATCCTCTTTCCCTCAGTATCTCGATTGCCTTATCAATATTGCCATCCGCCTCCGTCAGGGCCTTTTTACAGTCCATCATCCCCGAACCGGTCCTTTCGCGGAGTTGTTTTACCATTTCAGCTGTAATCATCAGTATTCCTCCAAACAATAATATTCATATTATTGACCGCGAACACGGTCATTATTCCCAAACGAACCAGGCTTATCCGCCCGGCTCCGGGACCGGAACCGGGCGACCCTTTTACAGTTTTACTCTGCAGACGCTTCCTCTGCAGCCTCTTCTGCAGGCTCAGCTTCAACCTTTGCAGGCTCTGCAACAGACTCTGCCGCCATCTCTGCAGCAGGTTCTTCTGCAGTCTCTGCCACAGTTTCTGCCGCGGTTTCAGCAGTCGGTTCTGCTCCGTCTGCTCCGTCTGTTCCATCTGTCTCATCGATTACATCTTCAACGTCTGCTTCTTCCGTAGAGAGTTGCTCGCCCTGATTGGCTTCAATAACAGCATCTGCCATTTTTGAAGCAATCAGTCTGACCGCTCTGATGGCGTCATCGTTACCAGGAATAACATAATCGACCTCGTCAGGATCACAATTCGTATCAACTATCGCCACTACCGGGATGCCGAGTTTCCTTGCTTCAAGGATCGCATTTCTCTCTTTCCTGGGGTCAACGACGAACATAGCACCCGGCAGCTTTCTCATATCCTTTATGCCGCCCAGGTATTTTTCCAGCTTTTCCATCTCTGCTCTGAGCTTGATTACTTCTTTTTTCGGAAGCACATCGAACAAACCGCCCTGCTCCATGGCTTCGAGCTGTTTGAGCCTTTCGATCCTCTGCTGGATGGTTTTGAAGTTGGTGAGCATGCCGCCGAGCCACCTGGCGTTCACGTAGAACTGACCGCATCTCAGAGCTTCTTCTCTGATGGAATCCTGTGCTTGTTTCTTCGTACCAACAAAAAGAATGTCGTCACCATTCATTACGACTTCTCTGACAAAGAAATAAGCTTCTTCGATTTTTCTGACGGTCTTCTGAAGATCGATGATGTAGATGCCGTTCCTCTCTGTGAAGATGTATTCGGCCATCTTGGGGTTCCATCTCCTGGTCTGGTGCCCGAAGTGGACTCCTGCTTCCAAGAGCTGTTTCATTGAAATAACAGACATAAATATCCTCCCTTAAGTTAATACCACCACAGCCATCATCCGGGCAGAATACCGAAAACGGCACTTATCTGCGCGTCCTGCCGTGTGTGTGATTTTTTACTTTGATAGTATAACACACAGTTAATAAATTATCAATCAAAAAATTGGGCAGAAAAACACAATAGTATGATACACCTGCTCACCCAGTCAGCAAGAAACCGTGAGGCCAGCTGCAGCCTGCCCGAACCAGGAAGAAGCCGTGTGACCAGCTGCCATCTTCCCCGAACCAGGAAGAAGCCGTGAGGTTGGTCGGCAGGCATCAATGGATTGCGAGTGTTACAAATGCGACCGGGTCATGCCGCACGAATGAGGAACCAGGCACCTCAACCGGCAGCATGGACGCTGCCGGCGCTGGTCCCGAGCCATGGACGGCGAGTGACCTGCGCCCTCATTGG
>DGEE01000038.1:8656-9532 GCA_002385815.1 Hungateiclostridiaceae bacterium UBA3934 | reverse complement strand
AGATACAGGTACAGATACAAATGCAGGTACAAACATAGACACAAACGCAGGTCCAACAGGGATACAGGCGCAGATAAAGCACATAGGCGCAAAACCATGGAAAAATCAGAACAGTGAGGTACATATGACACGGCTGTATATTACACGGCATGGTGAAACGATCTGGAATACACAAAAGAGAATGCAGGGGCGAAAGGACTCCCCGCTGACGGAAAAGGGGAAACAGCAGGCCGTGCTGCTGTCAAAGGCACTGGCAGATGTGGAACTCGAAGCGATATATTCCAGTTCCAGCGGAAGGACTATGCAGACAGCCCGGATCATAGCAGGCAGCAGGAATATCCCCATCATACCATTGGACAGCCTGAGAGAGATCAACCTTGGGGAATGGGAAGGCATGAACACTGCTGAAGCGGAGAAACAGTACCCTGAGCAGTACAGGAACTTCTGGAAATTCCCGCACCTGTATGAACCGGTCGGAGGAGAGAGCTTCGGCGATCTGATAAGCAGGATCGGGGAGACCCTTGAACTGCTGGCAAACCGGCACAATGGGAAAAGCATCATGGTAGTGACGCATGCTGTCATTTTGAAGACTATAGCACTGATAGTTGAAAAAAAGGAACTGAAGGATTTATGGAGCGGAGCATTCATGTACCCGACAAGTCTGAGCATCATAGAGCGTGGCGGAGACGGCTGGAAAGCCGTAAAATGGGGAGATATATCCCATTATGAGGAATGAGGATGACATGGTTTCCTCCCAGGTGTTTTCCTGGCCGCAAATACGAAGGAATAGACGAGGACAGCGCAGAAGCATAAGCAATATGAAGACGATGCAAAAGAACAAGGAGTATATTACGACGGCACAAAAGCATATGGTGC
>DGEE01000038.1:1525-8325 GCA_002385815.1 Hungateiclostridiaceae bacterium UBA3934 | reverse complement strand
GCGATGAAAAGACGGGGGATGGCATTCTCAAGCCATTACTGCTGATCGTTCCGGAGCAGTTCTCGCTTCAGGCTGAAAAAAACCTGGCGAGGATCACAGGTGCGTCCGGGATATACAGGGCTGAGGTGCTGAGCTTTCGGAGACTGGCATTCAGAGTGTTCAGTGAGGTCGGCGGCGTGACCCGGCGGCACCTTGACGCTGCAGGCAAGAGTATGCTGTTATTCAGGATACTGGACAAGCTCGGGAGCGAACTGAAAATATTCACAAGGGCTGCGCAAAGGAAGGGTTTTATAGACACCCTCTCCGATGCCATAACTGAATTCAAAAGATACGACATATCACCGGAAGAGCTGCTTGAGGCATCCAGGGAGACGGATGACGGATTGCTGCTGAAGGACAAGCTGCACGACCTGTCATTGATTTATTCTGAATTTGAGAAACAGCTTCACCGGAATTACCTTGATGCAGACGACGATCTGCTTGAGCTTTATAAAAAACTGGACCTGTCGACACAGTACGATGGTGCAGAGATATGGATAGACGAGTTTTCAGGCTTTACCCCTCAGGAGTACAAAGTTATTGGAAAGCTGCTCAACAAAGCAGAAAGAATCACCATATGCCTGTGCACTGACTACCTTTCAAGTGATCCCAACGACAATGCGCCAATGGTTTTCGGTCCGGTCAGGAAGACTGCAGAGAAGCTTCTGCGGCTGGCGAAACAGGAGGGGATCCCTGTCGAGAAGCCTGTGAGGCTTGACGGGGTGGTGCTCCGGGACAGCATGCAGGGCCCGGCGGTATCACCTTCCGGCACAGTCATACAGCCTGGCGCAACTGCGGCACCAACCGCAGACACCCTGGCATCCTCCGGCGGTACCTCCCGCGGGATATCCATTCGTTTCAAAGACTCAGAAGCACTGGGGCATCTCGAAAGGAACTTCTGGAAATACCCATATACCAGATATACAAAACCAACGGATGACATATGCATAACGGCCTCTGCCAATCTGTATTCGGAAGTGGAGGATACGGCAAGGGACATCCTCAGGATATGCAGGGACAATGGCTTCAGATTCAGAGATATCGCTGTTACGATGAGGAATCCGGACAGCTACAGCAGTATTGTCAAAAGCGTATTCACACGCTATGGCATTCCATATTTTCTCGACGGCAAGAGGGATATCGACGGTCACCCGCTGATAGTGTTCATACTGTCTGCCCTTGAAATATTCGCGAACAACTGGTCATATGAGGCGGTATTCAGATATGCAAAGACAGGCTTTCTGTCCATTGAAAGGGACGACCTGGACCTCCTCGAGAACTATGTCCTGGCCAACGGCATCAGGGGCAATATGTGGACCCGGGAAGATGACTGGGATTACCCCGTTGAATACAGTGGCTCTAAAGAGACATCTGAGAGGGAACCGGAACTGCTTGCAAGGATCAATGCGGCCAGAAGGGAGCTTACAGCCCCTCTCATGACATTCAGGACGAAAACGAAGGGCGGGGTAAAAGCAGTCACTTTCTGTACTGCCCTGTATAATCTGCTCTGTGAGACCGGGGCTGCAAAAAGGATAGAGGAACTTTCAGAAATGTTTGCCGACACTGGTATGCTTGACAGGGCAAACGAATACCGACAGGTATGGAACATAGTCATGAGCGTGTTTACGCAGATCGTGGAGGTCCTCGGTGATGAGATGATTGGGACATTGCGTTTTTCCGATATACTGGCTGCAGGCTTTGCCGGACACAAAATGGCACTAATCCCGCCCTCCCTGGACCAGGTCCTGGTCGGGAGCATCGAGAGAGCAAGGAGCCATGATATAAAAGCACTCTATATCCTCGGAGCAAATGAAGGAGTACTGCCTGGAAATCAGGGTGGCGACAGCCTGCTGTCAGACAGCGACAGGGACAGCCTTACACGGATCGGGCTCGAACTGGCAGGCAACACACAGATCCGGATCCTCGAAGAAAGATTCATGATCTATATGGCGCTGGGGACCCCTTCAAAGTATCTCTGGCTGAGTTATCCGACTGCTGACAGGGATGGTAGGGCTCTAAGGCCATCACGGGTGATATCCGAAGTAAAAAGGATCATGCCTGTCGTAGCTGTAAAAAGCACAGTTATCAGTGACCCGGAGAGCTTGCCGCAGCCATCGGCTCCGGAACCGATATTCGATGAAATGGTTTCTCAACTTCGCCGCATTTACGACGGCGGCAGGATACATGACGGGTGGAAGCATATATATGGCTGGTTCTGTCACAGAGCGGAATGGAAAGACAAATGCAGGACAGTCCTGAGCGGGTTCGATTATACAAACCAGGCAAAGAGCCTCTCCAGGGACAAAGCTGTCAAATTATACGGAAACCCTGTTTACACCAGTGTTTCGAGAATGGAGGCATATGCTGCGTGTCCTTTTTCATTCTTTGTCAAATATGGACTGAAGGCAAAAGAAAGAAAGGTCTTCAGTTTTGAGCAGGTAGATGCCGGTACATTTATGCATAATATCATCGATGAGTTTTCAAGGATGCTGGCAAAGAAGGGGAGAAGATGGCAGGACCTTGATGAGAAGGAATGCAGGGAAGAAGTTTCGAAGCTTGTGGACAGGTACCTGGCATCAAAGGGCAGGAATGTGCTTGGCAGCAGCAAAAGGTATCTTTATCTTTCTGAAATGCTGAAAAGGACTCTGGTAAAATCCATAATGCTCATAAAAAAGCATATAGCCGACAGCAATTTTGAACCTGCAGGCTATGAGGTGGAATTCGGCCGGAATGGCAGATATCCGGAAATCACCATAGAGCTTCCGTCCGGTGAGACTGTCAGGCTGATGGGAAGGATCGACCGTATAGATACGATGGAAAGCGAGGAAGGCACCTATCTGAGGATCATAGATTATAAATCCGGGAGCAGGGCATTGAAGCTGGGAGATATATATTACGGCCTGCAGCTTCAGTTGATCACTTATCTGGATGCTGTGCTCGGACAGCCGGCGAAGTTGGGATCCGGCGGCGACACTGCGAAGCTCCTGCCAGCCGGAGTCCTGTACTTCAGGCTCACTGACCCCCTCATAAGATGCGGCAGAAACAGCACTGAGGAGGAGATCGAAAGGGCCATCCTGAAAGAATTGAGAATGAAAGGCCTGGTGCTTGCGGACGTCAAGCTGATAAAGGATATGGATAAAAATATCTCAGGCGACTCGCTTATAATCCCGGCCAGGATAAAAAAGGACGGAACACTTGGGAAATCGTCTGCTGCAACACAGGAGCAGTTCAGGGAATTGTGCGGGCATGTGAGGGATCTTCTCGGCGCTATCGGCAAAAACATCCTTGACGGCAATGTGGCTGTCAGCCCTTACAAAACGCCGAAAATGACTGCCTGTAAATACTGCAGCTACAGCTCCGTCTGTCAGTTCGATACGGCGATGAGAGACAACCGGTATCGTTTTTTAGCAGATCTGGACGACTCTGAAGTGTGGAGGCTGATCCGGGAGCAGAGAAGAACGGCTTTACCGATGCGGGATCGGAGGTATTTGGAGAATGGGGACTAATTGGACAAGGGAACAGCTTGATGCTATCACAGAAAGGAACTGCAACCTGCTGGTCGCTGCGGCAGCGGGAGCCGGCAAGACGGCTGTGCTTGTTGAGAGGATAATACGAAAAATAACCGATCCGGAAAACCCGGTGGATATAGACCGGCTTCTGGTCGTTACATTCACCAATGCTGCAGCGACAGAGATGCGGGAGAGGATAGGCGAAGCATTGGCCGGAGCGCTGGAGAAGGATCCGTCATCTGCAAACCTGCAGAAACAGATGGCCCTTCTGGACCGTGCGAGCATAATGACACTCCACTCATTTTGTCTCGAAGTGGTAAGAAGCCATTTCCATGCCCTGGATCTGGACCCTCTGTTCCGTATAGCAGATGAGACGGAAACATCACTGATGAAGCTGGATGCACTTGATCAGTTGTTTGAGAGCAAATATGAGAACGAGGACAAGGACAGTCTTTTTTTCAAACTGGTGGAAAGTTATGGCGGTCGTGATGACAGCTCGCTGCGGGACATCGTCATGACACTGCACCGTTTCATAAGCAGTCACCCGTACCCTGAAAAATGGCTGTCTGAACAGGCGGAGGCATATAACATCGACGATGCTGCCTGTCTGAGCAGTACCCCGTGGGCCCGTGTGCTGCTGAGAAGTGCCGCTGCTGAGCTGCAGGGACTGCTTGCGATGCTCAGCAAAGTACAAATACGCGCAAGCCAGGCAGAAGGCCTGGAGCCATATTGCGACGTACTTAAGGCTGATATCCGGATGCTTGAGGAAGTCCTGGAACTTTGCCGGGAAGCAGGGGAAAAGTCGCAGGAAGCCGGCAGAAAATCAGACAGTGAAGCAGACAGGGAATCGCCTCAGGAAGCAGACCTTGCCTGGGACAAGCTGCACAATGCCTTATCCTCGTTCGAATTCGGCAGACTGAAAAAATGCGGCAAAGATGCTGACAAGGTCGTACAGGATGAAGTAAAGGCAGTAAGGAATACGGTCAAGGAAAAACTCAGGAAACTGTACGCCAGTGGATTTGATATGTCATGCGCCGAGATAAGGTCTGATTTTGGCATGCTTTATCCGCAACTCAAATATCTGTCTGGCATGGTAACAGAATTCGATGCGATATACAGCCGGATGAAGAAAGACAAGGGGATACTCGACTTCAACGATCTGGAGCACTACTGTCTGCAGATCCTCCTTGAAGACGGAACTGCTTCAGCAGCAGCAAAAGAGCTCAGGAAGCAATATGAAGAAATCCTTATTGATGAATACCAGGACAGCAACCTGGTCCAGGAACTCATCATATCGACGATATCCGGCAATGAAGACAGCATTTACAACATATTCATGGTGGGAGACGTAAAACAGAGCATATACAGATTCAGGCAGGCAAGGCCGGATCTGTTCCTTTGCAAATATCAGAACTACCATCATGACAAAGGATACGAAAACAGGGTCATCCAGCTATATAAAAACTTCAGGAGCAGGCATGAGGTCCTGGACGCAGTGAACTTCATATTCAGACAGATAATGTCGCAGGAGGTTGGCGAACTCGATTATACGACACAGGAATACCTGAACCCCGGAGCCGTCTTTCCGGTCCCTGAGCATGACTGTATCACAGGGGGGCCGGTGGAACTGCATATCCTCGATCTTACATCGGCTGAAAATGAAGTAGTGCGGGGCGGAACAGAGGAGGACACGTCTGCGGAGGGAGATACCGGCGCGGAAGCGGCAGCAGGCCGTAATGCAGACACTGATCCCAATGGCAGTGAAGGAGATGAAGAAGGCGATGGCGAGGAGTCGCTGGACAATATCCAGTATGAAGCGCGGCTGGTCGCCAGCAGGATCAGGAACCTGGTCACAAATGAGCCGGGCGGCTTCAATGTATACGACAAAAAGAGAGGCATATACAGGCCTGTCGAGTACAGAGACATCGTTATACTCATGAGGGCCACCAGGAGCTGGGCGGATGTCTTCGTAGATGAACTGGCCATGATGGGGATACCGGCTTATGCTGATACGGGTCTGGGGTACTTCAGGACTGTCGAGGTCGAAACGATGCTGTCGCTTTTGCAGATAACAGACAATCCGCTGCAGGATATACCTATGCTCGCAGTCCTCAGATCGCCGATAGGCGGATTCAGTACAGATGAGCTGGCGGATATCAGGCTTGTCGACAGGTCTGTATCCATATATGAGGCTATGCGGATGTTTGCAGCAAAGTCGGATGTGAGCGAAGATGAAAAATCCGTTGTGCAAAAGACCCGCGATTTCCTTGACAGGCTCGACAAATGGAGAGATGCCGCACAATACACACCTACCGATGAACTTGTATGGCAGCTCCTTACCGAGACTGGTTATTACAGTTATGTCGGAGCTCTGCCGGGCGGAGCCGAAAGAAAGGCGAATCTGAGGATGCTGTTCGAAAGAGCAAGACAGTACGAGGAAACCAGTTACAGAGGCCTTTTCAACTTCATCAACTTTATCAACAGGCTCAGAAGCGGCGGTGCGGATATGGGCAGTGCGAAGGTCCTCGGAGAGAATGACAATGTGGTCAGGATCATGAGCATCCACAAGAGCAAGGGTCTGGAGTTTCCTGTCGTTATCGTCGCCGGATGCGGCAAGCGATTCAACATGCAGGATCTGAATTCCTCAATACTGCTGCATCAGGACCTGGGCTTCGGGCCGGACCTGGTAGACCTGGAAAAAAGAACGATAGTCCCTTCGTTACCCAAATTCGCCATAAGACAGAAGCTGAGGCTTGAGACGCTGTCTGAAGAAATGCGCATACTGTATGTCGCTTTTACAAGAGCGAGGGAAAAACTGATTATAACAGGCAGTATCAGGGATTATGAGAAAGTATGTGGTTTATGGTATGACAAAGCTTCCAATGGGGAAGAGAAGCTGTCTCCCTATGATATGATGCAGGCATCATCATATCTGGACTGGATAGGTCCTGCCGTCATAAGACAGGGCTATGCCGGGGCACCGTCACATAGCCGTACCGCAAGTGAAGAGGCGGGTGAAGCCATCGATGTCCCCAAAAAAGACGCAGGCGAAATCATCGATACCGCACGGGAAGAGGCAGGAGCAGATATCGATGCTGCAAGGGAGGATGTCGACAAGATCCGGGAGGACGTACCACTGGTGGAGATAAAAATCTGGGGAACCGGGACAGCCAGGATGGAAAAGGATAATGAAGAAGCTGCCGGGAACATAAGGGAATGGCTGGATGACACTGAGGAACAGACAGAGCACAC
>DGEE01000038.1:0-1312 GCA_002385815.1 Hungateiclostridiaceae bacterium UBA3934 | reverse complement strand
CTGACGACTGTACCTGCCAAGATATCAGTTACTGAGCTTAAGCGCAGATCAATGACGGAGGAAACTTCTGATTCTGCAGTGCCGTATATCCAGCCTTTGCAGGAACGCCCCCTGTTCATGGAGCCCGATAAAGGCCTTAGCGCGGCCCATAAGGGTACTGTGATGCATTTTGTCATGCAGCGCCTGGATCTTGGCAGGCTCAGCGCAGCCATGAAGGCTCCGGTGGCCGGTGCCGGAAGCGGGTCTGAAGCAGAGCAGTCCGATGGATTGGTTCGCGAAATCAGTCAGCAGTTGACATCCATGACAGACAATGAACTGCTGACAGCCGCAGAAGCGGAGTCTGTCAAGCCGGAAGCGGTGGCTGCATTCTTCAGGTCCCCGCTGGGGAAACGAATGCTTGCCATACACAGTTCCATCCACAGAGAAACAGCCTTCACCATCGAGATAAAGTGCTCTGAAGCAATAAAGGACTTTGCCGGCAGCACGGCCTGTGATGAAACAATGCTGTTGCAGGGTGTCATTGACTGCTGGTTTGAGACAGAAGACGGGCTTGTGCTGCTGGATTACAAGACCGATTATGTGCCCGCGGGACGTTCGGAAATCATCAGGGACAGGTACAGGGTGCAGATAGATTATTATACAAAGGCTCTTGAGAAGATCACCGGCAAAAAGGTGAAAGAAAGATACCTGTATCTGTTCTACAGCGGCGAGCTGGTCGAATGCTGAATGGCTGTGGTTTCCATAATGAAAGTATGGTACACTTTTGAATCAGTGATGGCATGGATTGCCTGAAAAACATGAAACAATGCAGCAGCTGAAATGCCGAAAGCAAGAAGCATAAAG
Source organism: Hungateiclostridiaceae bacterium UBA3934 (assembly GCA_002385815.1). GTDB lineage: Bacteria > Bacillota > Clostridia > Acetivibrionales > DTU013 > DTU013. The sequence continues at coordinate 469 of DGEE01000038.1, read as the reverse complement.
CATAAAACATAAAACATAAAGCACATGAAACAGCTGAAATGCCGAAAACATCAGCACATGAGATGCCGGGAGACCGATAATAAAATCCGACGAGAGGTGTATTATAATGGATCTGACACATAAGTGCATGTTCAATGTAAAACCTGCGACTAAGTGGGATGAAGCCTATCCCTCCGGGAACGGCTCACAGGGAGTGCTGGTGATGGGCAACCCCCTTGACGAGACGATAATATTCAACCATGAAAGGCTGTTCCTTCCGCTGCCGATCAACGAAGCCTCCGTCCTGCCTGACATGTCAGGAGAGCTGCCTGCGATCCGCAGACTTATAAAAGAAGGCAGGTACAGGGAAGCCACAAGGCATTTCCTTGACAGGATCAGTGAAAAAGGATACCCCCGGGAATTGATCTGGCCAGATCCTTTCCATCCGGCATATGACCTGAGGATAAAGACGGATGATGCCGGTGAAACC
>DGEE01000152.1:992-10458 GCA_002385815.1 Hungateiclostridiaceae bacterium UBA3934 | reverse complement strand
GTCCATGGATGGGATGAGGTATCTTTAAGGCCGGATACAAGCGGCGCGTAAACGGAGGCATTGCTGCTGAACAGGAAATGACCGGTTCGGGATCTTATCTGCTACCCTGTTACAGCTGCCCCACTGTCCCGGCGACCGCTTCGGAGACTTCTTCAAGCTTCACCATCTTTTTTATTTTCTTATCCCGTGTGGAGATCTCTACTTCACCCTTCTCCACATTGCGTGCGCTGACCACCACCCTCACAGGTACACCCAGGAGGTCTGCATCAGCGAACATGATGCCTGCTGCAGCATTGCGGTCATCGAGCAGGACTTCATATTTGTGCCTGAGCTCCTCGTACACCTTGTGACCGGCCCTGCGCACATCTTCATCAGTGCTGTTCAAAACGCATATGTGAATCTGCCAGGGGGCAACCGACATCGGCCATATCGGGCCATAGTCATCGTGGCTGGACTCAATGATGCTGGCCAGCAGCCTTCCCACTCCTATGCCATAGCAGCCCATAACGGGATATTTCTGCTTTCCGTCAGAATCTGTGAATGTCATGCCCATGCTTTCCGTATACCTGGTACCCAACTGGAATATGTTGCCCACCTCGATGCCGCGTTTCAGCGCCAGTCTCCCGCCGCATTTCACACAGGCATCTCCGTCCCTGACCCGGGAAACATCTGCGAATCTGCCGGGCCTGACATCTCTTGGTATACTTATACCCTTTATATGGTAGTCAGTTTTGTTGGCGCCCCCGATCAGACAAGTTTCATTTTCCAGCGAAACGTCATATATAATGTCAGCCTTTGTGCTGTCGAGGCCGACAGCACCGATATACCCGAAACACAGGCCGGCATCTTCATGATCTGTGAGGGGGAATACTTCTGCTCCTATGGTATTTCTCAGCTTGGCTTCATTCACCTGCAGATCGCCGCGTATAAACACGACCAGCGGTTTTCTGCGGTCTTTTACAGCGAAGACCGCAGCCTTCATCAATCTGTCAGGGGTGGTGCTGAAGAAGTCGGCCAGGGCATCGATATCTTCTATGCCGGGAGTGTGGACCTCCTCAAGGGGCTGTTCCTCTGCCGGGATATGGCTGATGCGAGATACGGCCACTTCTGCATTGGCTTTATAGTCACATTGCTCACAAACGGCGATGGTATCTTCTCCTGCCTCGGTCAGCAGCATGAATTCATGGGAGATGTTCCCGCCCATCATGCCGCTGTCAGAGTTCACCGATACCACCTGTGGAAGTCCGACGCGCTCGAATATCCTGTGATAAGCCTCATGGACTATCTGATAATACCGCTCCAGATCTTCCTGTGTGGTATGGAAAGAATACGCATCCTTCATAGTGAACTCACGTACTCTTATCAGGCCGCCTCTGGATCTCGGCTCGTCTCTGAATTTTGTTTGTATCTGGTATATCATGAAGGGATATTTGGCCCAGGATCTTGCCTCGCTCCTTGCCAGGTGGACTGCAGCTTCTTCATGGGTCATGCCCAGCAGCATATCATGGCCGGTCCTGTCCTTGAATCTGACAAGCTCGCTTCCGACACTGTCGTAGCGGCCGGACTCCCTCCATAGCTCAGAGGGGAGGACCACCGGGAACAGGACCTCCTGCCCACCTATGTCATCCATTTCTTCGCGGATGACAGCTTCGATTTTGGCAGCTATCCTCCTGGCAGGCAGAAGCATCGAATAGATACCGTTGGCCACCTGTCGGACGTACCCGCCCCTCAGCAGGAATATGTGACTCGCCAGTGAAGCGTCAGCCGGTTTTTCCTTGAATCTTTCGCCAAGAAGCTTACTTAACAGCATTGCCTATCAAATCCTTTATTTGTAATCTCTGAATTTGCTTTAGTTTAGCAAACCGCTGATATCATTGTCAAGGAATGGACGCATATACCGCGGAGCATATTTGCGATTTGCAGAACCAGTCGCCACTGTCCCGGGATTTGGGGTGCAAATAGCTTTTTCAGTTACTGTACAACAGGGACGGTATTAACTCATACTAATTCTAAGTTGTAGGCAAGGGAATTATGATATATAATTATGTTAATAAAAGCTGGAGGTGGGCGTATTGAAGTGCATGAATCATCCTGAGAGGGAAGCCGAAGGGGCTTGTGTATACTGCGGCAAATTATTCTGCAGCGACTGCCTGGTGGATGCAGATGGTAAGTTCTATTGCAAGGCTGATGTGGGCAGAGTGTTGAAAGAGGTGAAAGAGGAAGCGGCTGCTACAAAAACTGCGAATCCGAACATCGTTATCAACAATGCCAACACCAATGTGAATACCAATACAGCAGGTGGCACGGGTTATCCGTACAAGAGCAAGCTGGCAGCAGCATTGCTGTGCTTTTTACTTGGCGTGTTCGGAGCGCACAGGTTCTATGTAGGAAAGATCGGCACAGGGATACTCTGGCTGCTGACAGGCGGTCTGTTTGGAGTTGGTGCCCTTGTCGACTTTATAGTCATTCTTATCGGAGGTTTCAGGGATAAGGCCAACATGCCGCTTAAGTGATGGAATCATTTCAGAGATCAACTTTGAGAATCAAACCGACTGCATGGACCTGAATGGTTCATACGGTCGGTTTTTTCAGGTTGCTCCGGACGCAAACCGGGACTGCGGATCAGAACCTATTCATTCATTGATTTCCATAATTAGCTTGGTATAATATAGTTGGGTGATTATATGGCAGAGATGCAGCGGAGGTTCACAGAGAGGCGGAAAGGCCCGGACGCGGTAGTCAGGGCCGTATGGTGGACAGCCGGCATCAGCTGGTTACTTTTTATAGCTGCGCTGATTTTTGTTGAAACAGCCAGGCCTGAGATCGAGACATTTTTCGACCGTCAGTTTGACATATCTATAAGAGATTATTGGAATGAAAATGCCCTTCTTTATATGTTCATCATACTGGTGCTGAATTTTGCCGTCTGTGTCATCGGCTTTATATTCAATATGGCAAGACACAGAAGGAAAACGGACAGGTTCAACAAGTCCATATTGATACTGGGCACTCTTTCACTGGCTGGCATACTGTGGTACCTCTTCCGTTAGATGGTCGATGCATTCAACTAAACTGTGAATTGTACATCTCCGCATAGACTCCGCCGAGCCTTATTAGTTCACGGTGACTGCCCTGTTCCGCGATCCTGCCGTCCTTTATCACCAATATGGTATCGGCGTTGCGGATCGTGGACAGGCGATGGGCTATTACGAAGCAGGTCCTGCCCCGCATCAGTTCGCGCATCGCCTTCTGGATCTGCTGTTCCGTCCTGGTATCCACGTTGGACGTAGCCTCGTCCAGGATCAGCATTTTTGAATCCAGCAGCATCGCTCTTGCGATAGTGAGAAGCTGCTTCTGTCCGTGGGATATATTTATGCCGTCATCACTGAGCACCGTATCGTAGCCGTCAGGCAACTGCATTATATAATTGTGTATCCTTGCGGCTTTAGCGGCTGCTATGACATCCTCCTTCGACACGCCTTTCTTCCCGTAGGCGATATTGTCATAAATCGTACCGTGGAACAGCCATGTGTCCTGCAGGACCATAGAATATGAGAGCCACAGGCTTTCCCTCGTCACATCCATGATGTTTTTCCCGTCAATGGAGATCGTACCGCTGTCCGGGTCATAAAACCTCATCAAGAGGTTTATGATCGTGGTTTTCCCTGCTCCTGTAGGGCCGACGATGGCTACGAGCTTACCTTCCTGCGCTTTTATATTGAGATCCTGTATCACAGGTTTCTCCGGCGTGTAGCCAAAGTGAACATCCTCCATCCTGACTTCTCCGCGTACATTTTCCAGGGCCTCGGCATCTTCTTTATCCCTGGGTTCAGGCTCCTCGTCTATCAGTCTGAAAACCCTCTCTGCCGCAGCAAAGGAGGATTGCAGCTCACTCAATATGTTTGCTGCTTCATTTATCGGTCCTGAGAATTTTCGTGAATACAATACAAAAGATGACAGGTTGCCCAGTGTAAGGCGCCCGAACAGATACAGCAGTGCGCCGAACATGCTGACCAGGGCCAGTGACAGGTTGTTTATGAGATTGATGGATGGGCCGATCATACTGCCGTAATAGTCTGCTTTGTAGTATGAATCCACTGCTTCCCTGTTTTTTTCATCAAACTTGCGGATCACTGTCTTTTCCTGATTGTATACCTTGATCGTTTTCTGGCCTGATATGATCTCTTCGGTAAAACCGCTAAGCTCGCCCAGCTTTGCTGAGCGCTTCCGGAACAGCGGTCGTACCTTGCCGGTCATATATTTTGTAAGCAATATGGAGACCGGGACGGTCACGGCGAAAACCAGCACCAGGGCAGGAGAAATATAAAGCATCATTACGAGGGAGCCGACTACGGTGAACAGGCTCGTGAATATCTGGAGCAGATCATTGGAAAGAGATGCGTTGACTGTGTCGATATCGTATGAGATCCTGCTTATGATCTCACCCGGCTGATGACTGTCAAAAAACCGCACGGGAAGGTCGAGCAGCTTGTTCAGAACATCGCTCCTCATCTGGAATATCACCTTCTGACTGATGCGGATCATGAGGATAGACAGTATATACGACAATACTGACGACAGTATGTAAAAAATGACCATCAGAATGCAATAATAAAACACTTTTCCGAAATCCACTGCGCCGGGCCTGGTGCCGATAGCATCAATTGCTCTGCCTGAAAGCAGCGGTCCGACAAGAGACAGCAGATTGCTGGTGATCGAAAGCACTATGGCAAGCAATCCGTACCATTTGAATCGGTACAGATATTTCCAGAGCCTCGACATTATTTTCAGTGTTTCCTTCATGGTGAGCTTCCGCTTTTCACCCACCGGGACCGGTGACTGCATCGGGCCTGTACCTCCGCCTGGTCCCTGGTGCATTCCGAAACCGCCGTGCCTACGCAATGCTATCACCTCCCATTTGCAGCTCATAGATCTCCCTGTAGACTTCGCAGGTTTCCAGGAGCTGTGTATGGGTACCGTATCCCAGCATTTTGCCGTCCTCAAGGATCAGTATCCGGTCTGCATGCATAATCGAGCTTATGCGCTGGGCAATGATGATGGTTGTTGTATTTCCGAAATCCTCGGCCAGTGCTTTTCTTAGCAGGGAATCAGTTTTATAGTCCAGTGCGCTTGATGAATCATCCAGTATCAATATTTCGGGATCAGCAGCCAGGGCCCTTGCGATCAGCAGTCTTTGCTTCTGTCCGCCGCTCAGGTTCGAGCTTTTCGTCGCCAGCATATGTTCGTATCTGAGTGGGAGCTGATCTATGAATTCCCTGGCCTGGGCGCATGCCGCTGCTTTTTCGATCTGCTCCTGGCTGATTTCGCGCCCGAAGGAGATGTTTGAAGCTATGGTATCTGCAAAGAGGATATCGTTTTGAAATACAACTCCAAACTTCGTGTGCAATTCATCCTGCGGTATGCTGCGGAGATCGTTGCCTGAAATACGGATGACCCCTTCATCCGGATCATACAGCCTCAGGAGCAGACGCGCGATCGTGCTTTTGCCACTTCCTGTGGCGCCGATGATCCCAAGTGTTTCACCCTTGCGCAGGGCAAAGCTGATATCCTCAAGGGTGTTTTTCTTTTCATCTCTGCCATTGTCAAAGCAAACAGCGGATGATTTGCTTTTGTGGTATGAAAAAGTCACATTCTCGAATGTTATATGATATTCGTCATTCGTATGGCTTACGGACTCGGCCACAAGATCATCAGGGGCCTCGAGCACCTCCCGTATCCTGTCGGCTGATGCAGAGCCTTTTGAATACATCACAAACATCCTGGTTATCGAAAGCATGGCATTCAGTATTATGGTAAAGTAGGTCAGGAATGCTATGATTTCACCGGATTTGGTCAAACCAGCATTAATCCGGTAAGCTCCTGTTATTATCACCAGGGTCAGGCCCAGATTGAGCAGCAGATTCATTGCAGGGTTGGTCAATGCCATTGTGATCCCGGCTCTTGATTCGTTTTTCACGACCTCGCTGTTTACCTTCCCGAAGCGCTCCTTTTCATATGCGGTTTTGGACAGAGCTTTTATAACGCGTATGCCTGCGATATTCTCGCGGACAGTGCGGACAAGTTTATCGACGGACCGCTGTGATTCCGTAAACAGCGGAATACCTTTCTTTGAAATCAGATAGACCAGCAGGGTTATGAATGGCAGCATCAGTATCAATGTAAGAGACAATACTGGTTCCAGGGCAAGCGTGACAATGATGCCGCCCAGCAGCAGGATCGGCGCACGGACACCGAGGCGCTGCATCATGCCGATCATCCGGTGGATATGGTAAGTATCATTTGTCAGCCGCGATTCAAGAGACGGGATGGTGAATTCATCCACCTGTCTGCAGGACATGTATGATATCTTCTCAAACAGGTCATGTCGGATAACTTCTGTGGCGTCCCGTGCGACCTTTGAAGCCATCCTGTTCGCTGTGACATTTGTAACAAAGGCTGTGACTGCGCACAGGAACATGACACCACCCCATACAAATATGAGTTTGACATCGCCAAGCGGCACGATGTCATCGATGGTGTATGAAAGGACCCATGGTATCAGAAGATCCATTATCGTACCAGTGAATTTTATCGAGAGCCCCAGGATCATTCTCGGGACATACGGCCTCAGATAAGAGAAAATCATTTTCATAGGCCATCTTCCCTTCCAACTTACTACGCAACTCTTTTCATCATACGTTCAGGGGCTAAATTTGTCAATCGAACTCAGCCGGCAGCATGCCTGCACGACAGTTTGCTGACTGTGGAGCATGCAGGGAACTGATGCGGCAGTCATCCGGATGTATCTGGCCTTCTGCTGTCACCGGACCCCGGCTCTTTCTGAATGGGATGGTCAACCTGGTCTTTTTTTGAGATAATAATGGGTAATGAATAACGGAAAGGTGATCGAATGAGAGCTGTTGTACAAAGGGTAAAAAAGGCCAGGGTAGTGATCGATGGCAGCCCTGTGTCGGAAATATCGCAGGGTCTTCTGATATTGGTCGGGGTCGGCAGCAACGATACGCAGTCAGATGCGGATTATCTGGCTGAGAAAATAGCCGAGCTCAGGATATTCAGGGATCCGGAGGGGAAAATGAACCTGTCTGTCAAGGATATCAAAGGACAGCTGCTGGCTGTTTCACAGTTTACTCTATATGGTGACTGCAGGAGAGGCAGAAGACCTTCCTTTACAGATTCTGCGCATCCGGATAAAGCACAGCCGCTGTATGAATATTTCGTAAAAAAACTGGAGCAGGCAGCAGGAACGGAAGTAAAAACAGGGGTGTTTGCTGCGGACATGGATGTGGAATTAATAAATGACGGCCCTGTTACAATAATGATGGACAGTGGGAAACTATTTTAGGGATGGTCACTGATCGGGAAAAAGCTGGCTGAGAAAGATGCCGTAATTTAAAATACAGAAAAGGAGTGAGTACATATGGCAGGGGTCATTGGTACAAATGTTGTTACACAGATAGGGTTCATAGTAAGGGATATCGAAAAAGCCAAAAGAAAATTCGCTGAGTTTTTAGGTGTTGAGCCGCCGCCGCATTTCGACGGGGGCAGATATGAAGTGACCGGCACTACGGTGGAAGGCAAGCCTGCACCGAAAGCCAACTGTCTCATGGCATTTTTCGATGTGGGGCCCAACGTACAGATCGAGTTGATCCAGCCCAATGGTGAAAAAAGCACCTGGCAGGATTTTCTGGACGATCATGGTGAGGGGATCCATCATATAGCATTCAACGTGAAGGATATGGACAGCAAGGTAAAAGCCTGCGAGGACTTTGGCATGAAATGCCTGCAAAGGGGCAAGTATGGCGACGGGAACGGTGAATATGCCTACATGGATGCTTACGGCGATCTGAAGTGTATCATAGAGCTGCTGGAAAGCTATTGACGATACAAAGTTTACTGTGCATTGGATATGATCGTTTGATTTTGCAAAGAATGTGCAACCGTGTTGCAGAAGCATACGTAACAATGAAAGGAGAACTGATTCATGGGTTTCAGGGATGATTTTTTCTGGGGTGGTGTTACTGCGTCTTACCAGATAGAAGGTGCCGCATATAAAGACGGCAAGGGACTTTCGGTCTGGGACATGTTTTGCAAACAGGAAGGCCGTATAGCTGATGGTCGAAATGGTGATGTGGCATGCGACCATTACCATCTCTATCAGAAGGATGTGGATCTGATGCGGGAGATAGGTTTCAATGCCTATCGTTTTTCTATTTCATGGCCGCGGGTGATTCCTGATGGGTATGGTGCTGTCAATGAAAAGGGCCTCGATTTTTACGACAGATTGCTGGACAGTCTGCTGGAGGCCGGCATGACTCCCTTTGTGACATTGTTCCATTGGGATTACCCCTACGCACTGTTTCGCCGGGGTGGGTGGATGAACCCCGACAGTCCCAAATGGTTTGCCGAATATGCAGCCGTCCTGGCAAAACGGCTGGGCGACCGTATGAAATATATAATGACCTTTAACGAACCGCAGTGCTTTATCGGTCTCGGATATGACGAAGCGGTACATGCCCCTGGCATACGGTTCCCGATATGGGACACGCTTCTGATGGCTCACAATGTGCTGCTGGCCCATGGTCTCGCAATCCAGGTCCTCCGGGCTGAGCTGCCTGAGTCTGAACTGGGATGGGCTCCGACGTGCAGCGCGCATTATCCTGAGACAGAAAGCCCTGAGGATATAGAGGCTGCGAGGATGGCGTTTTTCGACATTGACCCTGAGCGGAGCTTCTGGAATGTTACGCTCTGGAACGATCCGATCTTCCTGGGTGAGTATCCGAAGAAAATATTCGACCTTTACGGAGAGCATATGCCTGAGATAAAACCGGATGACATGGAAACCATCAGTCAGCCTCTGGACTTCCTGGGCCAGAATATTTACAACGGACATGCTATCCGCTCCGACGGGAAGGGTGGATACGAGTTTGTGCAGCGGAAACCGGGCTATCCGTATACAGGAGCCAAATGGCCCGTGACCCCCAAGTCTCTTTACTGGGGGCCCAAATTCCTGGCTGAGCGGTATAAATCGCCAATATTTATTACGGAAAACGGCGTTTCATGCCCTGATGTGGTGTCGCTTGACGGCAAAGTGCATGACCCGGACCGCATCGATTTTCTGCACCGCTATCTGCTGGAACTGCGCCGGGCAGCTGACGATGGTGTGGATATACGCGGATATCTGCATTGGTGCGTCACTGACAATTTTGAGTGGGCAAAGGGATTCACAGAGCGTTTTGGACTGATTTACTGCGACTTTGAGACACAGGAGCGAATTCTCAAGGATTCGGCATACTGGTTCCGTGAGACCATACGTGCAAACGGAAACAACCTTTGACGATCAACGTGGCGGCCCGGGTATTCTGTACCCGGGCTCATCACTGAAATGCCGGGTCTGTCTGACGGGAAAAGTAAACTTGTTGAAAAAATATTGATTTATAGTATATAA
>DGEE01000152.1:0-876 GCA_002385815.1 Hungateiclostridiaceae bacterium UBA3934 | reverse complement strand
ATAGTATATAATATGTGTTGACATCTTTTGTTTATATGTGTTTTACAGCTGTGATGGAAGAAATGTTCCAGGGTATTCCCTGCAGAGAGCCGGTGGATGGTGTGAACCGGCAGGAGACTGGAGCTTTCCGCTTCCGGAGCTGCCGGTGATGAGCCGGAGGCTGGTATTCTTTAACATACCTTTGAGGGGCTGGTCCATTGGACCGGCAATTTGGGTGGCAACGCGGATTCCTTCCGTCCCATGATGTTTCGTGGGTCAGGAAGGTTTTTTATTATAAGCCGGTATGCCGGAGCAAAAGAGAAATGCTGTGAAGTCGGAAAAACGGAGAGAACAATGGCAGCGGCGGCGTTGTGGCAGGGAAACAGCTAACAGATCCGATACACATTATTCAACTGCAAGACAGGAGGTAAGCATATGATCGATATCAAACTGATAAGGACAGAACCTGAACTGGTAAAGGAAAACATGCGGAAGAAATTCCAGCATGAGAAGCTGGGACTTGTCGACGAGATCCTGGAGCTGGACAGAAGGTACAGGGAGACGAAGACACGCTGTGATGAGCTCAGGAGCCAGCGCAACTCCATCAGCAAGGGAATCGGCGCCCTTATGGCAAAAGGGCTGAGGGATGAAGCAGAAAAGAACAAGGCAAAGGTAGTAGAGATCAACAATGAGCTCGAAGAACTGGCAAATCTTGAGGCAAAGCTGGAGAATGAAATCAGGGAAAAGATGCTGGTGATCCCCAACATAATCGACGACTCCGTGCCCATTGGCAGAGATGACAGCGAAAATGTCCAAATAGAGCGCCATGGCGAGCCCAGGGGGCCGGATTTCGAGATCCCGTACCATATAGACATCATGGAAAGCCTGAAAGCTGTC
>DGEE01000111.1 GCA_002385815.1 Hungateiclostridiaceae bacterium UBA3934 | reverse complement strand
CAAGGTACGCCTCGTTCACAGCGCAATCAGACAATATAAATTGAAATAATTTGTTGGAAATATTATAATAAATATATATATTTGACGAACCATCGACATCAGATGAGCACCTCGGTTTTGATATCGCGCCTGTGCAGCGGGCCATGTCGAGTATTCTTATAAGCCGTCAGAGTAAAACCAAAATCTTGCGCCAGAGCGGGGAATATTATGGAAGATTTTCAAAGAAGAATACTGATAGCAGACGACAACAAAGACATACACGACGATATAAAGTACATACTTGAAACTTCCTCCGTCAATATGGAGGAGTATCAGGAAGCACAGCTGCTGAAGAAAGAGTTGTTTGGGGAGAAGGATGCAGACGATACGGTCGAGGCAGTCATAGACATCAGGTATTCCATAGACGATGCATACCAGGGCAGCGAAGCGGTGGAAATGGTGAAGAGGGCCAAAGAATCCGGCCATCCTTATTCACTTGTCTTCATGGATGTCAGGATGCCGCCCGGGATGGACGGCATTGAAACCATTGAGAGCATCTGGAAAATCGACCCGGATGTAGGTGTTGTCATATGCACAGCATATTCAGATTATTCATGGGACCAGATCGTTGCCAAGCTTGGTCAGAACGATAATCTTCTCTTTATACGGAAACCCTTCGACAATGTTTCGCTGAAACAGATAGCACTGGCTATGACAACGAAGTGGAGCCTGAAGATGCAGGTCAGAGAGCATATAGAGAACCTTGAGAAGCAAGTGGCGCTGAGAACTAATGAGCTGACTGAAACTGTGGACAGGCTCAGGCAGGAGATAGCTCTCAGAGAAGAAAAGGAGCAGCAGCTTGCATACTCCGCCCACTATGATTCGCTTACGGATCTCCTGAACAGGCGGTCTTTTTACAAGTCCCTTATGGCGCTGACCGAAGACGGGCTGTACCATAAGGATGAGTTTTCATTATTCTATATCGACCTGGACAATTTCAAGAGTGTCAACGACCTGTATGGCCATGATGTTGGCGATAAGCTGCTGATAGAGGTGGCTGAAAGGATTTCCAGCGTGCTTGAGCAGCATGCCAGCCTGATCTCGGACTATGTCAGTGAAGATGGCAGAGTAAAAGCGATATTCAGACTTGGTGGTGATGAATTCACCGCTGTAATAGATGAAACCAGACGGGAAGAAGTCGGAGCAATAGCACAGAAGCTGATAGACATGATAAAAGAACCGTACTTCATATCCAATCATGAGGTGGATATTTCCTGCTGCATTGGTATCAGCATATACATGAACGGCAATGTGCCCGTCGATATGCTGCTCAAGTATTCGGATATAGCACTGTACGAAGCCAAGAGGACACAGGGTGTTTACAGATTCCATGCGCTTTCTCAGTCGTATATGCACCTTTATGAGATCAAAACAGAAAAGGAACTGAAAAAGGCAATAGAAAGGGATCAAATCAGGGTCTACCTGCAGAGCCTTGTGAACAGCGATGAAAAAGTAGTCGGCATACAGGCGCTTGTGCGCTGGCTCCATCCGGAATACGGTGAGCTGGAGCCCGGTCAGTTCCTGCATATTGCACAAAAATCAGATCAGATCATATTACTCGGGACTTATGTTTTGCGTAAAGCCCTGATGTATCTCAGGAGGATCCATGAAGCCGGGTACAGGGATCTGTTCATGATGATCAGCTGCACGGCAAAGGAATTTTATCATCCTGGCTTTATCAGCACAATCAAGTCTGCATTGCATGAGGCGGGGATCGCCCCGGAACATCTCAAGCTCAATCTCGAGGACAAGTTTTCCTTTCAGGCTGCACAGAGCGCACTGACTATCATCAGAGAGCTCAGTGATCTGGGCGTTCAGTTCGCCGTCAACGGATTCGAGAGCGCCTATCCCGCATTTGCTTTCCTGCAGCAGATGCCGAAGGAGACGATGATCAAGCTGAATAAAGCCTATGTGCAGAATATCGTGACTGACAAAAGGAACCGCAGTTTCCTGCTTTCACTTATGGACATCATCAACATGCTGGACCTGGAAGTGATCATCAGCGGTATCGAAACTCAGGAGCAGAAACAACTTCTCGAATCCAGGCGGTGTATTCTGCAGGGCTATCACTTCAATTCACCAAAGCCGTTCGAAGATTATTTGGAGGATCTTGAACAAGGAGCATGATATGGTTTATCACCTGAAATCCGGACCTGTCCTGAAAGACCGTTATATTTTCGGTTTTCTTGATGAAAACATGGAAACCGAGTACCATAACCAGATACTGTACGGGATATCCGAAGCGGCCCGGGAGTCGGGCATAGAGATTATCAGGTTTGGTTATTACTCCTCTCATATAGCCTACAAATTTTCACATCAGGTAGATATGATCCTTGACCACATACAGCAGTATGATCTGGACGGGCTGCTGTTTCTTGGGTGGACACAGGCTGGAGCGATGTACAACCGGGATGATTTCGTGGAGCGTTTCAAAGACATGCCTGTGGTCAGCATCGGAACCGGTTTCAGTGACATACCCTGTGTATATTTCCCCGGTGACGTGGCCATCTATAAGCTGACCAGGCATCTGATAGATGCACATGGCTATAAAAGGGTCGCCTATATAGAGCATTACAGGGAAGACAACAGAAAAGAAGCATATGAATTTGCAATGAATGAATCGGGTCTGTACGATCCGTCACTGTATATCGGGAACGATCTCCTTCCGCCTGCCTCAGACCGGACAGGCAGGATCAAAAAGGTTGTGGACATACTGCTCAGCATCGGTGCCCGGGCAGCAATATCGCTGACATATACAGATGCTTTTCTTCTTATGCAGGAGTTGAGGAGAAGAGGAGTCGACATACCCAATGAAATGGCTGTTGTCAGCTATGAAGAAGGCGACTTTGCAAAGTATTCGGTACCCGGATGTACTACTGCATATTTCCCATGGAAAGAGCTTGGATACGAAGGATGCAAAATGCTGTCAGGCTTGCTGAGAACAGGTAGTTGTAACAGAGAGCTGACCATCGAGGATAAGGTCAGGATCATATTCAGGGAATCCTGCGGATGCATGCCGTATTACGTCAGACCTGCAGATGCCGTTCAGGTCAGGCCTGCAGGGTATGGACCCGATGTCATGACAACTGTCGAGAAAGAAACGATAATCCGGGCACTGGAGAATCTATATAATGACTCCGGCATCTTGTTCAAAAAAATAGTGGATTCCTTCATAGAGTCATGTGTTCAAAGGGACGGAGATATATTCCTGTCTGAACTGAACGCACAGCTTCGTGATGTCGGCGACATTCCAGGCATAAGCAGGCTGGTGGCCGACATCAGATATCTCTTCTATCCTTATCTTATTTCGGATATCGACATGATGCTGTGGTCGGGGGATCTGTTCCTCAAGGCACAGGTGCTGGTGAGCAGAAACGAAGTTGCGGTCACCGGCAGTGTCGCTCTGAAAAGCAAGGCAGACGACCAGATCCTCCAGGATATAACACAGCAGCTCTTTCTGGAATTTTCACTGGAAAATCTGCTGGACACACTTGAAAAATGCATGAAATCGTTTCGTATAGACAGATGCCATATATTTATCTCCAATTCCATTTTCACCGGCTCTGATGTGGAAGAGGATCTGTTTGACAACAGTGTTCTGATCTTCAGATACTGTGACGGCGAAAGGAAAGAAACCACCGGCAGGGCAGGTAGCCTCAGAAAGCAGCTTGCAGTGATACAGGCAGAAGAACTCAGCAATGTATCGCTGGCTTACTTGCTGCATGTAACCGATGAGATCATGGGATTTGCATTGTTTGGAACGAGAGACGGGACACCGGATGAGATGCTTTTCCAAAGCCTGGCGACCAGTATCAGTACAGCACTGCATGGAATCGTTCTGCTCAATAGACTCGACATCGCATATAAAAAGCTTGTGGAGCATGCCCAGAAAGAAGGTATGGCTGATATTGCCGCAAACATTTTACACAACATAGGCAATATACTAAACAGTGTAAATGTTTCGGTCCATATACTGGGAGAGTGTGCAAATTCGCCTGTCATCGACGATATAGCCATGGCGGCCGATCTGGTGCAGCAAAACATCGACAGACTCGAGGAATTCATATGCACTGACAGGAAGGGCAAAAAGCTGATGGAGTTTTACCTGCGCCTGGGCAGTCCGGCTGAAAAACTGCGCCAACAGCTACTTGCCAATTTGACCAGGCTCAGGACAAAAATAAGGACCATCAATGAGGCTATCGCTGCTCAGCAGAGCTACGCGGGCGTTGATTCCAGGCTTGAGGAACTCCTGATAGCACCTATAGTCGATGACGCACTCAAACTGAATTATGATTCCTTCGAAAAGCTGCATATAACCGTGGAAAAAGATTATATGCCCGGATTCAAGGCTCGTGTCCATCGGGCAAAACTGTTTTTTATCATTTTCAACATCATTGCCAATGCGAAGGATGCGCTGGCAAATTCAGAAACCGGGGAAAGGAAGCTGACTGTCAGGCTGTATGAAGATGAGAGCGGCAAGTACCTTAGCATAGAAGACAATGGGAGAGGGATACCCAAAGCCCTTCTGGACAATCTGTTCGAATATGGATATTCCACAAAGGAAGGCAGGTACGGCTATGGCCTGTACAGTTGTGCTTCATATATGGAGGACATGGGCGGATACATCCGTGCTGAAAGCGAAGGCATAAATAAGGGGGCAACATTTATACTGAAATTTTCATGACAGGTGGAGCGTTATATGAGAAAAAGACTGACAATAGGCTTTATAGATGAGGATGCATATGACGAATACCATAATATGCTGTCAAAGGGCGTATCTGAGTATGCACAGGAGCACGGCATCAATGTCATACGCTTCGGGCATTTCCTTGTCCATTCGACTGTAAGAAGCACATATCATGAGAAAATGCTGCTTGAACAAATAAACCAGTTCAGGTTCGACGGGCTGATTTTCCTGGGATGGGCAAGAGCAACACATAACAGCTTTTTCAAAAGGTTGTTCGGAGATATTCCCATGGTCAGCGTAGGATCTATAAGGGACAATATCCCAGGAGTCTATTTCAACGGGGAGACTTATACACGTGAAATACTGCATCATCTCATAGAAACGCACAAGTACAGGAGAATCGCTTATATTGCTCCGTTCTTGCCGGACAGGCGGACCGATGTGTATTTAAGGGAGATGAGGAGATTCGGTATCTATGATCCGGAGCTGTTCGTGGACCGGACTGAACTGATGGGGCTGGATGCAAGCGAAAGAGGACGAAAGGCTATAAAGATACTGCTGGATGAGAGAAAGATCAGACCGGATGCGGTCGTGTCGCTGTATAACGAAGAGACAACAGGGGTCATAGCAGAAATAAAAGACAGAGGGCTGAGGGTACCAGAGGACATCGCAGTGACAAGCTATGAGGACAGTGAGGTTGGCAAATTCTCGTCACCTGCATACACCACAGTCTATTTCCCATGGAAAGAGCTGGGATATCACGCCTGTGAAACCGTACACCGGCTGATAGAAGGCTATGATATCCAAATGTGGACTGAGGTGCCAGGCAAAGTGGTATACAGATATTCATGCGGTTGTGCACCAATGCCTGATGTCTCGCTGGATACGGAAAAGCGCGACATGACCGGCAGGAGATTTGAAGAACTGAATGATCGTGAACTGGATGGCATGGCCGGGCAAATCGCCGGCAGCGTCCCGTTCACTCTCGAAGAAATCAGTGACCTGATGGATTCGTTCAGCCAGGCATTCCTGAAGATGGAGTACCGTCCCTTTCTGATGAGATTTGAAATGATGCTCCGGGGAATTGGATATAATGACAGAATCGGCGATTTTGAAACGGCTGCGGCTGTTTTCAGAAAGGTGATCATGCCACACTTCCTTCCCTATTTCGGCACAGATATGAAGAAAGTGATATGGGCTGACAATTTATTCAATCAGATGCAGGGAGTTTTGCAGAATAAACTTGCTACCGCTGTGTTCGCAGAGCATGTGGAGTACGACAGGGTCCAGCTCATACTGCGTGAAGTGGGGA
>DGEE01000012.1:1058-15270 GCA_002385815.1 Hungateiclostridiaceae bacterium UBA3934 | reverse complement strand
TGCAAAGCCGCACAGCCCGGACAATGTGGAGGCAGTGTCCTCGATCGGAGCCATAAAGGTCGACCAGGTAGCTATAGGCAGTTGTACCAATTCATCATATATGGATATGATAAAAGTGGCAAAGATACTGAAAGGGAAGACTGTGCACCCTGATGTGAGCCTGGTGATAGCGCCCGGTTCGAAACAGGTACTGACGATGCTGGCGAAAGAAGGGGCTCTGGCGGATATGGTCGCTGCGGGAGCAAGGATCCTGGAATCAGCCTGTGGTCCCTGTATCGGTATGGGGCAGGCTCCGGCGACGAATGCGGTCTCGCTGAGAACTTTCAACAGGAACTTCGAGGGAAGAAGCGGTACCAGATCTGCCAGGGTATACCTGGTGAGCCCGGAAACTGCCGCAGCAAGTGCACTTGCCGGCGTTCTCACAGATCCGCGGACACTGGGTGATGCTCCGAAGGTAACCATGCCGGAACAATTCCATATCAATGACAATATGGTCGTCGCTCCTGCTCCCGAAGGGGAAGAGGTCGAAGTGGTCAGAGGTCCGAACATAAAGCCGTTCCCGGTGAATAAAGAGCTTCCTGAAAAGCTGGAAGGTACAGTACTCATAAAAGTAGGGGACAATATAACCACTGACCATATCATGCCTTCAAATGCAAAGCTGCTGCCGTACAGATCCAATGTGCCTTATCTGGCGGAATACTGCCTGACTCCGTGCGATCCGGATTTCCCGAAGCGTGCAAAGGAAAACGGAGGAGGCTTCATCGTCGGGGGATCGAATTACGGACAGGGATCCAGCCGCGAACACGCTGCTCTGGCACCGCTGCAGCTCGGAGTCAGGGGTGTGCTGGCCAAATCCTTTGCCAGGATCCATATGGCCAATCTCATAAATTCAGGCATCCTGCCCATGACATTTGTCGACGAAGCCGACTATGACAGGATAAAAGACGGTGACGTGCTTGTGCTCGAAAATGCCAGGGAGCAGATAAAAGCCGGAGATGAGCTTACACTGAAAAACATCACTGCCAATACGACAATAAAGGTGAAAGTTGCATTGTCCGAAAGGCAGGTCGAAATCATGCTGGCCGGCGGTTTGTTGAACTATACAAGGAAGCAGGAACAGTAACAGTGACAGTAACGGTGACAGTGACGGGGTAAGGCCCGGAGCTTCACTTTTCAGGAGAGTCTATAATAGTGAGATGTGCTTCATCCGCGACGCTGCAGATGTATGCGCAGTGACCGGACGGGCGGTGCAGTAAAACCGGGAGTGAGTAAAAATGGAAGTTGTGTTCGGGGACTCCGTACAGCGGTCAAATTCCCTGCACAGCAGAGTCTACAATCGAATCAGAAACGATATCCTCAATGGTGTTTATGAACCCGGCGAGAGCCTGGTCGAACTGAAGCTGTCGGAAGAACTCGGCGTCAGCCGTACGCCGGTGCGTGAAGCACTCAGACAGTTGGAACTGGAAGGGCTGGTACAGTCCGTGCCCAACAAGGGAGCAACTGTCAGAGGTGTAACGGAGCAGGATATACAGGATATTTATACTATCAGGATGCTGATAGAAGGTCTTGCGGCAAGATGGGCTGCAGAAAAAATAACGCCTGAGGAACTGGAAGAGCTGAAGGAAGCGGTCGACCTGGAAGAGTTTTACACCACGAAAAGCAACTACGGCAACCTGCTGCGGTTCGACACGCGATTCCACGATATCATATTCAAGGCCAGCAAGAGCAAGCCTTTGATGTATACTCTGAGTACCTTCCACCGCTATGTGCAGAAGGCGAGGAGAGTATCGATGAGCAGCCCGGAGAGGGCGGCTGAAGTATTGCAGGAGCACAAGGCAATTTTACAGGCCATCATCGACAGGGATGCCGACAGGGCTGAGAAGCTGATGACAGAGCACGTGAGGAATGCAAGCCTCAATTTGCTCAAGCATGGGAATAAGGAAACATGAAAAAAGCATCCTGTGTTTGCAGGATGCTTTTTTGGTGACCCATAGGGGACTCGAACCCCTGTTACCGCCGTGAGAGGGCGGTGTCTTAACCGCTTGACCAATGGGCCACGGTGTTCAGTTTGTGTGATCCACACGTTCAACTGCATTTGTAATTATAACATGTCAGGACGCTGAATACAATAGCAAAATCGTTTCGAAATTATTCCTTATGCTTCCCCTTATTTAAAAGCAATTTTCATCCCGAAATTTGCAACAGCGGAGTTGACTTTTGCAGGTTATTCCAGTCAGAAAACAGATAAAGTCCGGTGTCAGACGGTCCATGTCCCAAAAAATTGAGTATGTTGTTGAATTCTGTTAAAATAACATAGTAGTCAATTTATCGCGACAAAATAATATCATGCTCGATTTATCAGTAAAGCATTATACGCTGATCGAATCCGTACTATAGCGTCGAGGTTGAATTTACATGGATAGGAAAACAGTCAGATGGACAGCAATAATAACTACACTGGTGTTTTTACTGACATCCTTCGGCTTTATAGGATACCTGATCCTGTTTGCCAAATGAAGAAATAAGCCGGAGCATCAAAAACGGAAAGGTCGTGGACATATGGGAGTGATCAGAAAATCGTTTATCTCACCGCATCCGCCCATCGTAGTGCATGAGGTGGGGAAAGGTGAAGAAAGGAAGGCGGCCGCAACTGTAGGGGCACTTCAGAGGCTTGCGCAGGAAACAGCGAAGATAAAGCCATCGACGATCATCGTCACGACGCCGCATGGGCCCGTATTCCAGGACTATATTTTCATCAACCACAAAAAAGTGTTGTCAGGCGATTTTAAAAGATTCGGCGCCGCGGACGTGAAACTGAGCTATGAAAACAACCTGAACCTGGCCAGAGAAATAGCGAAGCTGGCCAACAGCCAGGGTATCCCATGCGGCGGTCTTGATGAAACACTTATCAGCAGATACCGTATACCAGAGGAGCTTGATCATGGCGTAATGGTGCCCCTGTATTTCATCAATAAGGTATATGACGGTTTCAGGCTCGTCCATATTTCCATAGCAGGCATGCCGTTCAAGGACTTGTACAGGTTTGGAAGCTGCATGGCGAAGGTAGTGGAGGACTCGGACGAAGAGGTGGTATTCCTGGCGAGCGGGGACCTGTCCCACAGGCTTGCCCCCGATGGTCCTTACGGCTTCAATGAATGCGGACCTGAATTTGATGGCAGGCTCGTGGATTATTTGAAGGTTCCCGACCGTGAAGCCATAATGGGTTTTGATGAAGGATTCCTCGAAGAAGCCGGGGAGTGCGGACTGCGGTCCTTTATCATGATGTTTGGTGCATTGGATGAGTATGAGATAAAATCAGAAGTATACTCATACGAAGGTCCCTTCGGTGTAGGCTACGCGGTTGCGGAGTTTGCACCGGAAGAGAAGATACAGGGCGAAACCCTGCTGGATAAGCTCGAAAGAAATGATATCGAACAAATGAGCCTGATACGGAGCTCTGAGGATCCCTATACCGCTCTTGCCAGAAAGTCGCTGGAGATGTATGTGCTGAACGGTACCGTGATGGACATCCCGGAAGTGATTCCTGAAGAAATGCAGTCGAGAAGAGCCGGTGTTTTCGTCTCGATCAGGAAAAGCGGTAGGCTGAGGGGCTGCATCGGTACAATTATGCCGACAAGAGAGAACATAGCTTCAGAAATAATACATAATGCCATAAGTGCCGGTATCCACGACCCCAGGTTCAATCCTGTCACCGAAGATGAACTGGATGATCTGGTGTACTCGGTGGATGTCCTGGGGGAACCGGAGCCGATCAGTTCCATGGCAGAACTCGATGTCAAAAGGTATGGCGTCATAGTGAGGGCAGGCAGACGCTCCGGCTTGCTGCTCCCTGACCTGGAAGGCGTGGATTCTCCGCAGGAGCAGGTGGCCATAGCTCTGCAGAAGGCAGGCATCAGACCCGATGAAAAGTACACCATGGAGCGTTTCGAGGTGATACGGCATAATTAACTGATAGTATGGGCAATAATGATGGGGTGGGTCATGAGGGAAGCAGCGTATTACGAAAAGCTGGATAACGGCAGCGTTCGATGTACACTCTGTCCGCATGGATGTGTTTTGCGGCAGGGGAGCACAGGTGTGTGCCGTGCCCGGAAAAACGTGGATGGCAGGCTGTTTTCGCTGAATTATGGGCATGCTGCCTCGATAGCGCTCGATCCGATAGAAAAAAAGCCATTGTACCATTTCCATCCCGGCAGCCTGATACTTTCAGCAGGCACATTTGGCTGCAATCTGAAATGCAGATGGTGTCAGAACTGGTTGATTGCCCACGGGGATGAGAATACGGCCTCAGACGAAAAAGGCGGAGACTCAGGAACCGGAGACGGGAATTCCCGTGCATGGAACCACAGAGGCATCAGGACATACGAACTGACGCCCGAAGGCCTGGCCGGTCTGGCGGAGGAATATGCCGATCGCGGCAATATCGGCGTTGCATATACATACAATGAACCGACCGTATGGTATGAGTTTATAATGGACACGGCAAGGCTCGTCAAAGATAAAGGGTTAGTGAACGTGCTGGTCACCAATGGCTTTATCAGTGAGGAGCCTCTTGAGGAACTGCTTCCATACATCGATGCAATGAACATAGATGTCAAAGCATTTACTGAGGATTTCTATACCAGATACTGCAAGGGCAGTCTTGACCATGTCAGAAGGACTGTGGAACGGGCGGCTCAGAGCTGTCATACAGAGGTTACGACACTTGTTATACCCGGTCTGAATGATTCTCCGGAGGAAATAGGGGAACTTGCCAGGTGGCTTGCCTCTGTCGACAGAAATATCGTATTGCACCTGTCGCGCTTTTTCCCGAATTACGATATGCGCCATATTCCGCCGACACCGATAAGAACGCTGGAAGCGTTAAAAAATAGTGCTCTGGAGCATCTGGAGCATGTTTATCTCGGCAATGTGTGACGAAATTTCACCTGGGATGTAGATTGCATACAACTCTTCCAGTAATTATTTTATATATTTATTGAAAATCGCTTAACAAACATAAGATAAAAAAGGTATAATTCTAATGAGAGGTACAACAGATTTATACATACAGGGGTGTGAATATTTTTGGACCTGTTCAAGAGTATAAACCTGCGCGATTTATTTAATAATTTTGTCGGCTATATGGGTTTGGATGATCCTGTATATATAATCCGCGCTTTTCTGGACATCGGCATCGTGACATGGGTCATTTACAAGCTCATCGCTCTTGTGCGCGAAACCCGTGCATGGCAGTTGATAAAAGGGCTCATTCTTATCATTGTGGCAACGGAGATGAGCGGCTTTCTCGAGCTCAAAACGATCAACTACATGCTCAAGTCGGTGTTGTCCGTATTGGCTATAGGTGCCATAGTGCTTTTCCAGCCTGAGCTGCGCAGGGCTCTTGAGAAGATAGGCAGGAGCCGGTTCAAGGATCTGCTGAATTTCGATGAAGCATCCAGCCTCAGGGTCCAGACCACTGCTGTTATCGAGGAGATAGTAAAGACGTGCACTTACCTTTCATCCAAATACATAGGTGCCCTTATCGTTATAGAGAGAGACGTTAAGATAGGGGAGATAATAAACAGCGGGATAGAGCTTGACTCCAGCGTTTCCAGTGAACTGCTCATCAACATTTTTACTCCTGACACTCCATTGCACGACGGAGCGGTGGTGATACGCGACAACAAGATCAAAGCCGCTGCCTGTCTGCTGCCGCTGACAGACAACCCGAGTCTCAGCAAAGAGCTTGGTATGAGGCACAGATCAGCACTGGGCATTACTGAGGTGTCGGACAGCATAGCGATAGTCGTCTCCGAGGAATCCGGCAAGATATCCTTTGCTCTCAACGGCGGGCTGACAAGGAACCTTACCTCCGACACACTGAGGAAGGCATTGAACAAAAACCTTGTTCCGGAGCGTGAGACAAATTCCAAAAAACTTATATTGTGGAGGGGCAAAACTAAGTGAGAATCGGCAATTGGTTCAAAAAAGACCTTAAGATAAAGATTCTGGCTTTTTTCATAGCACTGATCATCTGGCTTTATGTGTCCAATGTGACCAACCCTTTCAAGTCGGTGACCATATACAATGTGCCTGTGACCGAGGTCAATGAAGAATATCTCAAGCGGAACAACTTTGAACTGAAAAACCCGGCCCGGACATTTATGGACATAACCATAAGGGGACGCCAGGATGTGGTGGATAAGGTCAGGGCGACAGACTTTGAAGTTTTTCTGGATTATTCGCAGATCACATCAGTGAGCGATAAAAAAATCAAGTTTTCAGAGCCTATATGCCTGTTCAAGAATGTGACGATAGAGTCATACAATCCGAAAGAGGCAGATATCCAGCTTACCAGAAAGAAGACAGGATACTTCAGAGTGGAGCTCGTACCCAATATAACGATGAAACCGGGTTATGTGCTGCTGCGCTCTGTGGTTTCACCCCAGGAAGTGCCGCTATACCTTGAGGAAGCGATCATCGACAGCATCGGCTCAATAAAGGCGTTTCTTGAGCTGACCGACATTGACAGGGATGTTGCTGTTAAGCAGGTGCAGTGCAAGGTATTCGACAAGGATGGCAATGAGATCGTAGGTCTCGATCCGAAGGTCGAGATCCTGGTGGAAACGGCGAAGGAAATACCTGTATCTCTTGTCACCAGAGGCAGGTTGGCTGCCAGCCATATAGAGATTGAAAGAAACAGGAACATAGAGCCTCAGAAGGTATTGGTGAGAGGAGCTCCCGAACTGCTGGAGAACCTGAAGGAGATCAAGACAGAGCAGGTTGACATCGATGGACTGGATAAAGATCTCAACACCACAGTTCCACTGGTGGTACCCGAAGGAGTGGAACTGGTGAACTCACCTGAGGAGGTCAAAGTCTTTATAGATGTTGAGGAGCTTGTGGTGAGGGGCTTTGAATTCACGAAGGATGAAATATCGATACTGAATGCAAGGAATGACGGAACTCTCATGTATGAGATAGTGACAGACCAGATCCTGGTGCAGTTCAGAGGATTGCAGACCGATCTGGCCAATATCGTTGGTTCATCACTGAGACCTGCGGTGGACGTTGCCGATCTGGGAGAAGGCACCCACAGGCTCCAGTTGAACATGAACCTGCCTCAGGTTGGAAGCCTCGTGCAAAGAGTCTATGTGGAGGTCAGGATAAGCAAAACCCCGGAAACTCCGCCTGAGGATGACCCGCAGCAGGATGATCAATCCGGTGAGGATCAGCCGCAAAATCCATGAAAGGGCGGGGAATGGCAGCGTATGACAGCTGTTTGGCAGCAATCCGGCGCCTGCGGCGGGGACTGCGTCAGAATCCGCTGAAGCGGTGAAAATCAGGTTAAAATGAAAATGGATCATGACAACAATTAAAATGATAACCAGGGGGGAAAAATGACAAGACTTTTCGGAACAGACGGTGTGAGAGGCGTCGCAAACACAGAACTGACACCGGAGCTTGTATATAGATTGGGGCAGGCAGGAGCCTATGTGCTTACATCTGAGACAAAGCGCAATCCCAGGATATTGGTAGGGATGGATACGAGGGTATCCGGCTGCATGCTGGAATCTGCCCTTGTGGCCGGTATCTGTTCTGTCGGAGCGGAAGCAGTCTGTCTGGACATTGTGCCGACACCTGCGGTCGCCTACCTTACAAGATACTATGAAGCTGATGCCGGCGTAGTCATATCGGCATCCCACAACTCATTTGAATTCAATGGCGTCAAGTTTTTCGACTCCAGGGGATATAAGCTGCCCGATGAGACAGAGGACAGCATAGAGGCACTGGTCAGGAAAGGGCTGGATGGTGCGCTGCTTCCGTCAGGAGCAGGAGTAGGAAGGAGAAGAAACGCAAGCAATGCCTTGCGTGATTATGTCGATTTTCTGAAGAGCACCATAGACAATGATCTGACGGGTCTCAAAATCGCAGTGGACTGTGCCAACGGAGCTTCGTATCAGGCTGCTCCCATCCTGTTTGAGGAACTGGGAGCGCAGGTATTCACGATAAACAACTGTCCGGACGGCCTGAATATAAATCGCAACTGCGGATCGACACATATGTCGCGGCTGCAGGAGTTTGTCAGGGAATGCGGAGCAGATATCGGTCTGGCATTTGACGGCGATGCGGACAGGGTGCTGGCTGTCGATGAAAACGGAGAACTGGTTGACGGCGACAGGATACTTGCAATAATAGGGCTTGAGATGAAAAAAAACGGACAACTGGCCCATGATACGATAGTGGTAACAGTCATGAGCAACATCGGATTTGATATCATGGCCCGTGAAAAGGGCCTGAGGCTGGTAAGAACGAAAGTGGGCGACAGATATGTGCTTGAGGAGATGCTGGATAAGGGGTACACATTAGGCGGTGAACAATCGGGACATATAATCCTTCTGGAGCATAACACCACCGGTGACGGTTTGCTGACAGCACTGCAGCTTCTGAATGTGATGAAGTCGACCGGCAGCAAGCTGACTGAACTGGCCGGTGTCATGCAGGTACTGCCGCAGGTCCTGAAGAATGCGAAGGTCAGAAACGAAAACAAGCACAGGTACATGGAAGATGAACTGGTGGCCAGACTTTGCTGCGAACTGGAGGACGAATTCAGAGGTGAGGGCAGGGTACTCATAAGACCCTCAGGTACAGAGCCACTCGTACGCGTCATGATAGAAGGCAAGGATAAGGAATACATTACAAAAAGAGCCGCAGGACTGGCCGCGATGATAGAAAAAAGACTGGGATGAAAACAGAAGCCGCAGCAAATCTGCGGCTTTATACATGCGCTGTTCTTTTATGTTCTGATCACCATCACACCATTGTTTTTCAATATATGGTTTGAAGGCACAAATCCCCTGACAGAGGTCAAAGGGTAGACAATGCTGTTTTTACCGATGACTGTTCCAGGATTCAGCACACTGTTGCAGCCGACTTCGGCATTATCTCCCAGCACGGCACCGAACTTCCTGAGATCGGTCCGGATCACTTCCGTGCCATTGGTGACTTTAACCTTACTGCTGTTCGACTTTAGATTCGAGCATATCACGCCGGCTCCCAGATGAGCCTTATAGCCGAGTATCGAGTCGCCCACATAGTTGAAGTGGGGGACCTGCACTTCGTTGAACAGCAGTGAGTTTTTAAGTTCAGTAGAGTTGCCGATTATGCATTCGTTTCCGATGATCACATATTCCCTGATAAAGGCACAGTGCCTTATTTCGCAGTTGTACCCGATGATGGCAGGGCCTTTTATCGTCACTGTTTTTTCTATGGTCGTACCCTTGCCCACCCATACACATTCGCTTATCTGTTCAAAATCAGCCGGCAACGTTTTTGCAAACTCCAAAAGGAATGTTTTTATTTCGGGCAATATTTCCCACGGATATTCCAAACCATTGAATATATCTTTCTCAAAACACTCATTCAAATCAAAAAGATCGTTTATCCTCACATCCATACGTTTTTCCTCTTTCCATTAAAAATAAATTTCCCGCACGTTCCGATTTAGCCCAGGCATTCTTTATATATGCTGTCGTGTGCAGTATAATGTTATTATAATCTGTATTTCATTTTATCATAAACTGAATTTTTGAGCCATGGTCTGGTAATAAAGCCAGAGCAGAATTTAAAAGGAAGCGCCGGAATGGAGAACAGTGTTTTTGAGAAAGCAAGGAAATGGATCTGCTTTAACGCCAGACCGATAGATCGGGCAAGGTTCCGGTATTTATTTGAGAATGGAAGCCGGGAAAGTGTGTTGTCAGCGCTTGCTGAGTATCAGAATGAAGATGGAGGATTCGGACATGCTCTGGAAGCGGATTGCTTCAACCCGAACTCCTCACCGATACAAACATGGGCTGCGACGGAGATCCTGTACGAGGTAGGACTCGAAGAGGACCATCCGATCGTACGGGGAATCCTTTCGTATCTTGACAGCGGCAGGGATTTCAATGGGAAATGCTGGCTCAATACCGTCCCGTCAAACAATGATTATCCGCGCGCGCCGTGGTGGACTTATGACAGCAGGACCTATGATGCGGTCAACTACAACCCTGCTGCTGCGCTGGCGGGCTTTGCAATGAAGTTCGCAGACAGGGACAGCAGTCTGTACCGGAAGTGTTATGACATCGCTAAGGAAGCGATCTGTTACCTGAAAGATACTGACAAGTGCGATGAAATGCACGTCCTGGCATGCTATGTGAGGCTGGCGGAGTGTTGCCGGAAAGCCGGGCTGGCCGAAGAACTGGGCATCGATGAACTGGAAAGGATACTTGCCGAAAGGATCCGTAAGATCATGACCTGGGACAGGGAGTCGTGGAAAACGGGATACGTATGCAAACCTTCAAATTTCCTTACAACCAGGAGCAAAGAGAGATACCTGATGATCGCCCAGGCTATGAATGATGCAATAGAGGTGGTTGAACAGCTTACCGCTTTCGCGCATGAGATCGGAAGGCTGAAAGATGAAATAATCGAGACGCTGCATAGCTTGTCGGCGACGGCAGAAGAGAATTCCGCCTCGACGGAGCAGATGGCGTCGTCGATGCAGGAACAGACCGCGACCATCGAAGAGATTTCAAAGTCAAGTGAAAGCCTGTCGGAACTGGCGCAAAGGCTCCAGTCGATAGTGAAAAGGTTTAAGGTGCAGGATAGGTGATTTTTGACCTGTAGTGCATGTAAAGCAAAGAGCGTCTGATCCATGGATATAATTTCATGGATCAGATTTTTTTCAGGAAGCAAACCATCAGGATCCAAATCACCGGGAAGAAACTATCAGGATGCAAACTGAACAAACTACCAGGGCGAGAACAGTAAACTGTCAGCGGAAAGCCTTTTTGAGCCTCTCCAGGGCTTTCTGGAGTGTGGCTGCAGGGCACCCGATGTTTATGCGCTGGAAGCCCTCCCCGCCTGCGCCGAACATGGGTCCGGCATTGAGCCAGAGACCAGCCTTCTGCACTATCAGGTCGTTCAGTTCTTTGTCCGGAAGGTCCAATGCCCTGAAGTCAAGCCAGAGCAGATATGTACCTTCCGGTTCCACAAGCCGGACAGAGGGAAGCTCCTGTGCGAGGAAATCCCTGACCAGGGCCAGGTTTGATACAAGGTAACTCTTAAGATCCTCCAGCCATTGCGCTCCATACCTGTATGCAGCTTTGCATGCCACCAGCCCCATTATATTGGGCTGGCTGTAGCCGGTCTTTTCGAGTTCCTGTTTGAACTTTTTACGCAATTCGGTATTCGATATGAAAACGTTCGAAATCTGCAGACCTGCCAGGTTGAACGTCTTGGTTGGCGCCGTGCAGGTGATGGTCATATCGGCGAACTCCGGTCTGATGGTTTCGAAAACATGGTGGCGGTACCCGGGGTAGACGAAATCGGCATGGATCTCATCTGCTACCACCTTTACACCATACTTCAGGCATATTTCTCCCATTGCGGCAAGCTCTTCCTCCGACCAGACGCGTCCGACCGGATTGTGGGGACTGCAGAGGATAAAGAGCCTGACCCTGTTCCTTGCTATCTTGTCTTCGAAGTCGTCAAAATCTATATAATATCTGCCGTCACGGTACACCAACTCGTTGACCACCAGATTGCGGTTGTTCGCACGTACGGAACCGGCAAAGGGATAATAGACCGGCTCCTGGATCAGGACAGCATCACCTTCCTCCGTCAGCGCGCGGATAGCGGTGCAGATGGCGAAAACGACGCCGGGGGTCTTCACGAGCCATTTGGGGGAAAGGTGCCAGTTGAACCTACTGGCATACCAATCGGCCAGCGCATTGAAGTAATCGTCGCCGATAGTATCGCTGTACCCGAAAATGCCGTGGCGGCTCTTCTCGACCAGAGCCTCCAGTACCTCCGGTGGGGCGGGGAAATCCATATCCGCTACCCATAAGGGGATTATGTCCTCCGGCATCCCTCTTTTGGCTGCAAGATCATATTTTAAAGAATCTGTACCACGGCGGTCTATTATTTTATCAAATGAATATGTCATAACTTATCAGCCTCCAATAGCAATATCATATGGATTTGCCAAACCTCACTGAAGCTCAGCGGCTTTCCAGGGTCAACAGGTCAGGTCCTGCCAGCCTCCAATGCCTGTTCCAGGTCTGCGATAAGGTCAGACGCAGCCTCCAGTCCTACAGAAAGGCGCAGCAGGCGTTCGTTTATGCCCTTGGCCTCGCGTTCCTGTTTTGGTATATCAGCATGGGTCTGCAGCATCGGATATGTAATGAGGCTTTCCACACCGCCAAGGCTTTCAGCATACTGTATCACCTTCACATGCTCCAGGATATCCAGGGCGGTTCGTTCACTGTCAGTTTCAAAAGATATCATGGCTCCGAAGCCGGTCGTTTGCTTCATTGATACTTCATAGTGGGGATGAGCAGGGAGCCCTACATAATGTACAGACCGGATCTTCTTTTGTGTACGGAGCCATTGCGCGATTTTTACCGCATTTTCCTGCTGCCTTTCCATCCTGACTGCCAGTGTTTTGATTCCGCGGATCATGAGCCAGCTGTCGAAAGGGGACAGACAGGCGCCTGTCGTCTTGTAAATAAAGCGCAGTTTCTCGGACAGAGCTTCGTCTGATACCACAAGAAAACCTGCCAGGGTGTCATTATGCCCTCCGAGATATTTCGTGCCGCTGTGGACTACTATGTCGGCACCGAAATTCAGCGGCTTCTGGAAATACGGCGTCAGGAAAGTATTGTCCACGATCAGCAGGAGACCGTGCTGTTTGCACAGTTCAGAGACAGCGGCCAGATCAGTGACCTGCATCATCGGGTTGGTAGGTGTTTCGACAAAGATTGCTTTCGTCTCAGGTTTGATGAGCTCGGCTGTCTTTGAGATGTCTGATGTATCGACAAAATCAAAAGAAAGTCCGTTTTTCGCGGATATATGGCTGAACAGCCGGTGGGAGCCGCCATAAAGATCGTCCGAGGCAATAATATGGCTGCCGGGACAAAAGAGCTCCATGAGCACAGCTATGGCTGCCATCCCTGTGGAAAAAGCCATGGCATCGATGCCGTTTTCCAGCTTTGCAATGGTCTTCTCCAGATGTTCCCGAGTTGGATTCTGCAATCTGGAATAATCATATCCCGTACTCAATCCGACACCCGGATGTGCAAAGGTTGCTGACTGGAAGATCGGGACACTGATGGCGCCTGTGCTGTCATATCTGGTATCATTCCCGTGGATGCACAAAGTATCGAATTCCATATACATTCTCCTATCCCATAATCAAATCTCATATTTCTTATTGGAAACTTAAAGCTTATATCTGGGTCTTACTTCCTGTATCTCACATCTTGCCTCTAACTTCAAATATAATACATAATCGCCTGTTCTTCTCTGTGCTTTTCGACTTCTGCGACCAAATCCTCCAGAGTGATGCCGGATAATACATCGCTCACCGATCTGTCCAGCACATCAAATACGGACAAGCGCATCGCTGCTTCGATTTCCGGAGCATTTTCCTGCACTGTGTCCTCTGCTGTTTCAAATAAAGAAGTTTCAACGGCTGATAACACATCCAGTACAGTTATCTGTGCCGGCATCCGATCAAGCTGATAGCCACCTTGTGCACCTTTGACCGATTTAACGATATCGCCGCGTTTCAGCATTGAAAATACCTGTTCCAGGTATATCTTTGAGATGCCCAGCCTTTCCGAGATGCTGATAACCGTGATGCACTCACCGCTGTCATATTGCTGCGCCAAATTGATAACGGCTGCCAGCGCATAGCGTCCCTTGGCGGAGATCCTCATACAAATTCCTCATTTCATATATAATTAGTATGTATTCATATATGATAGGCTAAAACATCCTTTTTGTCAATAGCATATAATTCATATATATTTAATATATTTTTTTATTTAACCTATTGACAAAGGTTGTGCGACACTGTATCATGAAGATAATATACTAAACATATATGTATTATATGTACATATCGATAGGTTTGGTATCGACCAAAAAAGGTTAAGTTATATTATATTAAGGGAGGAAATATTATGCCGAAAGTTTACAGGAATCTTACTGATCTTATTGGAAAAACACCGCTGCTTGAGCTGTCAGGATATGGGGAGAAGCACAAGCTCGGAGCGACAGTTATAGGAAAGCTGGAATATTTCAATCCGGCAGGCAGCGTGAAAGACAGGATCGCCAAAGCGATGATCGAGGATGCAGAGGAGAAAGGGCTGCTGAAGCCCGG
>DGEE01000012.1:0-875 GCA_002385815.1 Hungateiclostridiaceae bacterium UBA3934 | reverse complement strand
ACGATGCCAGAGACCATGAGCATAGAACGCAGGAATCTTCTCAAGGCATACGGAGCCGAGCTGGTTCTCACCGAAGGCTCCAAAGGGATGCCAGGTGCCATCGAAAAGGCAAATGAACTGGCAAAGGAAATCCCAAATTCCTTCATCCCGGGTCAGTTCGTGAACCCTGCCAACCCCAAAGTGCACAGAGAAACGACAGGGCCCGAGATATGGGATGATACCGGTGGCAAGGTGGACATTCTGGTTTCAGGCATCGGCACCGGAGGAACCATCACCGGAGCAGGTGAGTATCTCAAATCAAAGAATCCAGGCATCAAGGTAGTCGCAGTGGAGCCTGATTCATCTCCTGTACTTTCAGGCGGTGATCCGGGGCCGCATAAGATCCAGGGCATCGGCGCAGGCTTTGTTCCGGAGGTGCTGAATACCAAGATATACGATGAGGTCATCAGGGTGAAAAATGAGGATGCATTTGAGGCCGGACGTGAGCTGGCCCGTACTGAAGGGCTTCTGGTGGGCATATCTTCAGGTGCGGCACTGTGGGCGGCGACCGAGCTTGCAAAGCGACCCGAGAACGCCGGCAAGGTTATAGTCGCCATCCTGCCTGACACCGGCGAGCGCTACCTGTCGACGCCTCTGTTCTCTGAGCAGTGATGGGGGATGTAAGGGAAATTAGCAATATATCATTACCTGTGTTGCTGTGATCGCGCTTCTATCCTGGGCGTAAACAGCAGACACGTGCACTCAATAAACGGAAGGCCGTCTCGATGACCGGGACGGATTTTTGATATTCCTTGCCAGACAGACTGTAACTATCTGAATACACAAAAACTCCTTACTCTGCCAAACAAAAGTGCAAGAACCGGGCTTACCGGGAT
>DGEE01000110.1:1799-5366 GCA_002385815.1 Hungateiclostridiaceae bacterium UBA3934 | reverse complement strand
TCCTACTTGAGGAGCCATGCAAAACCCCGCTCACAAGGCGGGGTTTTTGAATAAGGTGCGGTGACACTCCTCAGTGGCAGGTATTCCATCAGGGTTGAGGAATGTCACGCGTTTGAATATGCAGTGACACTCCTCAGTGGCGGGTATTCCATCAGGGACGGGGAATGTCACGCGTCCTGCTCAGCTTTCCTGACAGCTTCTTCAAGAGTCATCCCTGTGAACTCCTGGGCACTAAAACACCTTCCGCTTTTTCTGTCATTGACGAACACACCGACACATACGCCCGGAATTGCGCTTTCAGGAGAATTGGGCGCATGCCGGCCACCCATGTCGGTCCTGCACCATCCCGGATCGGTAAGGCTTATAATCACATCGGTGCCGTCCACAGTCGTTGCAAGATCTGTGGTGAATTTATCCAGTGCTGCCTTTGCAGCTGAGTAACCGGCCTGCTCCGGTTCATTGCGGATGCCGCTGGTCGTATTCACGATACGACCGAAGCCGCGTTCTATCATCTTAGGCAAAAACCTGTAGCAGATCATGGCCGGGGCAATCGTGTTGACCATGAAGCTTACTGTGAAATCAGAAACAGGCGTGGAAAAATAATCTGTCCGATAACCTGGCTGCAATCCGGCATTATTCAGTACGATATCTATCTGAGTACCCTTTTCCTCGATTTCGTCAAGCATCCTTTCAATGGCTGCAACATCGGTCAGCTCTGCTTCAACATCATATGCTTCGACGCCGAGTGCTCTTACTTCAGACAGCACCTTTTTCGTATGCTCTTTTGATCTGCTGTGCAGTACAAGATTGCATCCCCGCTCAGCAAGGAATATCGCAGTCAGATATCCTATCCCTCTTGCTGCACCAGTAATAAATGCCCATTTCCCTTTTACGCTTATCATGTCGGACTCCTTTCAGTTCATATTGATAGACCGGTTCTTCTCCAACCTTTGCATATACAGCGCAGAAAAAACATTACACGTTACTGTATATGTTACCATAATGAATACATGGCTTCTACATTTGGTGAAAAGAATTCATATTTGAGGTAAGAGCAACTTAAAAGAGAAAGATAATGTCAAGACAAAAACCGCATTATTTCGTTTATAATTAATAAGCAGATAATAAGCGATATTTGCGTGAACACAGATAATTTACCAGGAAAGGATATCATATGGACATTCAGATAATTACTGCTCCGCTGGTCGGGGGACTTATAGGACTGATAACGAACGGGCTGGCCATCCGGATGATGTTCCGCCCTTTGAAACCAATATATATCGGCAAATTCAAACTGCCCTTCACTCCGGGTCTGATACCGAAAGAGAGGGCCAGGCTTGCAAAATCCATTGGTGATGTGATAAGCAGGGAACTGCTCAATAAGGACACAATGAAAGAGACTCTGCTGTCAGGATCCATGAAGGAGCATTTCAGCAGCAAATTCGACGGGATAGTCGACAAATACAGCAAATCTGATGAAACGGTCGGTTCCATGGTAGAAAATCTCATAGAAAAGGAAAGGGTGCAGGAAAAGCTGGACAATGCGAAGGATGCCCTGGCACTTACCATAACCAGGAGAGCTATAGAGCAGGATATCGGTAAGACCATAGTCGATTATGCCTATGATGAGATAATGGCAAAGACAAAGCCAATACTGAAATCTATAACCAGCAGTGCACTCAAGTCAATGAAACAACCTTTTGCCGCCAGGATCAATGATTTGATCGCCAGCAGATCGAAGCCCCTGGTAGAGAAGTTTCTTGGTGACGAAGCAGAGGGGATAATCAATACTCCGCTGAAGGAGATAATCGCCAGATACCAGGAACGAATACCGGAAATAAAAACGTTTTGCTGGAACATATATGAGGAAATGATCACTAAAAAGCTGGCAGATGTGCTGGATACTGTAGGTATCGCAGAGGTGGTCAGTAATAAGATCAATGATTTTGAACTTCCTGAGCTTGAAAACATTATCACGACACTGATGAAAAAAGAACTGAACGCCCTCATCTGGCTCGGGGGTCTGCTCGGTCTCATCATGGGATTTGTCAATGTGCTAATATGAGTTATGATGAGCAAAACAAAGCCCGCGACAAAATTGACAATGGCTTCTGATTTTATTTACTTTTTTTTAATGTGATTGTGTTATAATATGTGTTATTATGTAGTAACCTTGATTTAAAAGTCATGTCTAATAAATACCTGTAATAAAATATGCAGGTGGACATAAAATACTGAAAGTCGCATACAAAGGATAATATGGGGGGCATAATCATGAGAAACATAAAAATGGTCAGGCTGCTCTCGGTGTTGCTGATACTGATGCTGACGGTACTGAGTGCAGGATGTACAGGACAAAAAGCACAGTACACTGAAGACACTGAAAGCACTGAGGATGCACAAGCACAGGCAGATCCCGTCGAAGACCCTGTCGGAGCAAATATGGATAACGAAGATGGTGAACAGGGACAGGATAATCCCGAGGCAGGAGAGCAGGCATCTGAAGACGGCGCGATTCAGGGAAGTGAAGAGGATATTGAAGATGCATCGGAAGACGGAGAAGATGATTATGTCAGAGTCAAAGCCCTCTATTTGACCGGCTGGACAGTGGGTAGTTCAAAAAGACTGGAGCATTATGTAGAGTTGGCAAATACTACAGAGATCAATGCCTATGTGGTTGACATAAAGGACGATGATGGTTATGTCGGCTATGAATCGCAGGTACCTGAAGTTCGCGAAAACGGCACATGGAAGAAGAAATACGATCCCGATAAAGTATTGAAGGCATTCCATGACAATGACATTTATGTAATCGGAAGGTTAGTCGTATACAAAGATCCTGTTTATTCAGTGAAGAGGCCTGATCTGGCCATCAAACATGTAAACGGCGGAGTGTGGAAGGACAAAGACGGTATCACATGGCTGGACCCATATAAAAAAGAAAACTGGGATTATACCATCAGCATAGCAAAAGAGGCTGTAGCAAAAGGATTTGATGAAATACAGTTCGACTATGTCAGATTTCCCGGCGGCGGCAAAACCACAATGGACTTCTCCGGTATAGAAAAGGAGAAATATGAGACGATAAACGAATTCCTTGCCTATGCAAAGGAGCATATAACAGAAGTGCCAATTTCGGCTGATGTGTTCGGTATCATTCTGGAAAGCCCGAAAGATACGGAGAATATCGGTCAGTACCTGGAGCTTATAGGCAAGGATATCGACTATATATCGCCGATGGTTTATCCTTCCCACTATGCCCTCGGGCAGATAGTCAACAAGGTAAAATTCGACGTGCCGGATTTCGATCCCTATGGAGTGGTTTACAATTCCCTGGTAAAATGCAGGAACAGGCTGGAGCAGACAGAGGGATACAAGGCCAGGGTCAGACCCTATCTGCAGGATTTCACTGCATCATGGCTCAAATCAAGAGACGGTAAGACCAAGTATTATCAGACATATGGGCCCGAACAGGTCAGACAGCAGATCCAGGCTGTATATGATGCGGGTTATGAAGAGTGGATTTTGTGGGATGCGAGAAACACCTACAGTGAAGACGGCCTGCTA
>DGEE01000110.1:0-1564 GCA_002385815.1 Hungateiclostridiaceae bacterium UBA3934 | reverse complement strand
TATTTGCCTGTCCAAAAGTGTCTGCTTGTCGTGTCTGGCGCCTTATTTTCTTCTTGACTAAATTTACAAAAGTGATACAATATACAGTGCCAGGAAAAAATACCTATACTAAATATTGTGTTATGTTCAAGGAGGCCGAGCCATGAAATTATCTGAGAATGCTGTTAAGGTCCTTGAGAAACGATACCTTGCGAAGGACGAAACTGGTAAACTTCTTGAAGACCCCGAAGGGATGTTCAAACGGGTAGCTAAAGCGGTAGCTGCAGCGGACAAGTCTTATGTATCTTCCTCAGAATTGAAGAAAATCGAAAAGGAATTTTACAACTTGATGGCAAATTTGGAGTTTTTACCAAATTCGCCGACACTGATGAATGCGGGAAGGCCTCTGGGACAGTTGAGCGCATGCTTTGTGTTGCCCATCGAAGACACGATGGAGGGTATATTCGATTCGATAAAAAACGCGGCACTGATACATAAAAGCGGTGGCGGCACAG
Organism: Hungateiclostridiaceae bacterium UBA3934; assembly: GCA_002385815.1. Lineage (GTDB taxonomy): Bacteria > Bacillota > Clostridia > Acetivibrionales > DTU013 > DTU013. The sequence continues at coordinate 1,070 of DGEE01000110.1, read as the reverse complement.
GATTCAGTTTTTCCAGACTGAGACCCAAGGGTGCGACGGTCAATTCCACCGGCGGTGTTGCCAGTGGTCCCATCAGCTTCATGAGGGTATTCAACGCGGCGACGGAGGCGGTGAAGCAGGGCGGCACGAGAAGAGGAGCCAATATGGGCATACTCAGGGTGGATCACCCGGACATACGTGAATTTATCACCTGTAAGCAGGACAACAAAGACATAACCAATTTCAACATAAGCGTAGCACTGACTGAGGAGTTCATGAAAGCTGCAGAACAAGGTCTGGAATATGAGCTGATAGATCCACGGACCAAAGAGGTGGTCAAAAAGGAAAACGCGAAAGAAATATTCGACATGATCATCGATAATGCATGGAACAACGGCGAACCCGGCATCGTATTCCTTGACAGGATCAATAAGGACAATGTGACACCCGAGCTGGGCGAGATAGAAAGCACCAATCCATGTGGTGAGCAGCCCTTGCTTCCTTATGAAGCATGCAACCTCGGCTCCATAAATCTGAGCCTGATGGTAAAAGAAGACAATGACAAGGTTGAGGTCGATTATGGCAGACTGAGGAAAACAGTCAGAAAAGCCGTGCATTTCCTTGACAATGTCATAGACGTGAACCGCTATCCTCTGAAGCAGATAGATGAAATGACAAGAGGGACCAGAAAGATCGGTCTTGGCGTCATGGGCTGGGCAGATATGCTGTGTAAGCTCGCTATACCGTACAACTCACAGAAAGCCATCGATCTAGCTGAGAAGATCATGCACTTCATCCAGGACGAGGCCCGCAAGATGTCCATGGAGCTTGCGGAGAAAAAGGGAGTATTCCCGATGTTCGACAAGAGCATCTACAAGGATCTCGGCATCAGGGTACGCAATGCCACCACCACTACCATCGCTCCTACGGGAACGCTGAGCATAATCGCCGGATGTTCCAGCGGCATTGAGCCCATATTTGCCATTTCATATATCAGGAATGTAATGGACAATGACGAACTGATCGAGGTCAATCCGATTTTCAGGAAGATTTCAGAAGCAGAGGGATTCTATTCTGACGATCTTATGAGG
>DGEE01000151.1 GCA_002385815.1 Hungateiclostridiaceae bacterium UBA3934 | reverse complement strand
CTTTCGTAACATATTTTCCGTCACAGCGAACAATCACTTTGCAAAAAGGCCGGTCAGAAATCATGGCCCGGTCCTTCAGCCCTGCTTCAGTACTTATGTTATTATCAGCGTTCAACCTCTTCCATTATGAACGACTCGATAATATCATTTTCTTTGATATCATTGAATCTTTCTATCGAAAGCCCGCATTCAAAGCCCTGCAGTACCTCTTTGACATCATCCTTGAACCGCTTGAGTGATGCGAGAGTCCCTTCATGTATCACTATGCCGTCCCTGACGACTCTTACTCCGCTGTTCCTGGTTATCTTTCCATCCAGAACATAGCCGCCTGCGATGGTTCCGATGCCGGATATCCTGAATATCTGCCTTACCTCGACGTGGCCCTGTACAACCTCCCTGTAAGTCGGCTCAAGCATGCCCTTCATAGCCGCTTCCATGTCCTCTATGGCATTGTATATAACATTATACAGGCGGATGTCGACACCTGCTCTCTTCGCAGCCTCGCCAACATTGAGGACGGGTCTGACATTGAAGCCAATGATGATGGCATTGGAAACATCCGCAAATGTCACATCAGATTCGGTGATGGCACCGACGGCGCCATGGATAACATTGACTCTCACCTCATCATTGGACAGCTTCTCGAGCGACTGTTTGAGAGCCTCTACCGTTCCCTGCACATCGGCCTTGACAATCAGGTTGAGATCCTTGACCTTGCCTTCCTGTATCTGCTTGTACAGATCGTCCAGCGATATCTTGGAAGTAGTGCTCTGCTGCTCCTGCTGCTGCTTCAGCTTGCGTTTCTCCGCCAGCTGTCTTGCGGTCTTTTCATCAGTAATAGCATAGAATGTCTCACCGGCTTCAGGCACTTCAGGCATTCCGAGTATTTCCACCGGAGTCGACGGACCTGCGCTCTTTATAGCCTTACCCTTGTCATCGGACATGGCTCTGATTCTGCCGACAACTGTTCCGGCGATTATGGAATCCCCGACATTCAGTGTGCCTCGCTGTACCAGCAGTGTAGCCACAGCACCCCTGTTCTTGTCAAGCTTTGCTTCGATGACGGTTCCCTTGGCCTGTCTCGTCGGATCTGCCTTCAGTTCCAGCACATCGGCCGTCAATAGCACCATTTCCAGCAACTGGTCGATGTTCTGACGCTTTTTGGCTGATATTTCGACACAGATTATATCTCCGCCCCATTCTTCAGGCACAAGGCCGTGCTGAGTCAGTTCCTGCTTAACTCTTTCGGGATTCGCACCCGGTTTGTCTATTTTGTTCACAGCAACAATAATCGATACATTTGCCGACCTGGCATGGTTTATGGCTTCCACTGTCTGCGGCATGACACCGTCGTCTGCTGCAACTACAAGTATAGCGACGTCAGTGACCTGGGCACCTCTTGCTCTCATGGCAGTAAAGGCTTCATGGCCCGGAGTATCGAGGAAGGTGATATTCCTGCCATTGACCTGCACCGTATATGCACCGATATGCTGTGTAATGCCGCCAGCTTCACTTTCTATCACATGTGTGGACCTTATCGCATCAAGCAATGAAGTTTTACCATGGTCGACATGTCCCATGACAACTACCACCGGTGGTCTTGGCACCAGTTTCTCCGGATCATCCTGCTCATCGTCGAACAGAATATCTTCTTCTGTGAGAACGATTTCCTTTTCTGCCTTGACACCAAATTCATCTGCTACGATCGCTGCAGTGTCGAAATCCACCTCCTGGTTGAGTGTAGCCATCACACCATATCCCATCAGCTTCTTTATGACTTCAGATGAAGTTTTCTTCAGAGCTTCTGCCAGTTCCTTCACCGTTAAGCTCTCAGGGATCCTGATGTGTGTCAGTACTGCTTTTGGCGGAATGTGCTTGCCCTGATCCTTGCTTCTCTTCTGTCTGCTCTGCTTCCTTTTCCTTACTCCCCTGTCATCATAAAAATCACCGAACAGGAAGTCCTCGGAAAGAACCTCAGAAACGCCTTTCTTTTCATGCAGACCGATGTTTGCAGGTTTGATTTTCTTACTTGATTTACCTGCAGCCATCCTGGGAGATTCTTTCCTCTGTTCTCTCCTTACGCCCTTATCAGCATCTCTGCCCGAAAACTCGCGTCTGCTCTCACTTCTCTGTGGAACAGACTCTTCCTTGAACTCAGGCATGGGGATATCGAGTTGTCTTACAGGCTGACTGTATCCGCTGCCAGATTTCTGCCCTTTTACGCCCTGTGATCCGGGTGTCTGTTTCTGGGTTTTTGCTGTCTGTGCCTTTGTGTCCTGACGTTTCGGCCTGTCTGCCTTAGCCTTTTCTGCTGACGCAGCGTCTTTGCCTGTCTTTTTATCTGCAGTCTTCCTGCTGACTGCAGATTGACTGTCCTGTCCGGTTTTTTCCGGTGATGCAGGCTTTTCAGCTGCTGCTGTGGCACCGGCACTCTGGTGCTGCTTGTCAGCAGTCTTAGTGTCAGCCACAGCCTCGCTGCTTTTTATTTCTGAGGCCTGTTTTACATCCGACCTGGCTTTTTTCTCCTTAGCCGCATCGACTGTCTCTGCCGATGTCTTCTTTTCCTTTCTGACATCCTTTTCTTTATCGGATTTCCGGACCTGCTCCCGGTCTTTTTTCACATCTTTCTTCTCCGCCTGTGCTTCAGTCTTTGCCTCTGGTTTCAATGGTTCCTTGCCGGTCATTTCAGAAGTGCCCCTGGCTTCAGTTTCCTGTTCGTTCCTGACCGGGTCCTGCTTCTGGGTAGCGATCATCGTATTGATATAATCGGTCCTGCTTCTTCTTACGAAGCCCGACAGCAGACCGGTGTTGGCATCGGCCGTTCTGACATAAGAGCTCCTGCCTCCCTTTGAACCGCCTTTTCCGGAAGCATTGCTGTCATCTTTGCTGTCTATTATTATCTCCGTCGTTCTGATGATACGGGGTGCATTTCTCCTTCTCATATCAGGCTTAGGCTGCACAGGCACTACCGGAGGAGTCTTGGGTTCTTCCGGTTCGTTCTTTTTCTCGTCATGCCTGATCACACCGATATGCTTATAAAGTGCCTCAAGCTCTTCCTTATCGAGAAGACTCATATGGTTTTTTACTTTGATATCGATTTCTGCAAGCTTCTCCATCAATCTCTTGCTGGTAGTATTCAATTCCTTTGCCAGTTCATATACTCTGACTTTTTCCATATCTACACACCCCCATGTTCTTTACCGTGATCGTCGATCATTTCCAAAAGACGTTGTGCAAAGTTCCTGTCAATCACGGCAATGACTGTACGCATACCTTTGCCGATATGCCTGCCAAGCTTCTCCTTCTTCCCGAAAAATCTTATGGCAACTTTTCTGTAATTGCACATATCCAAAAATTTTTTTCTGGTATTTTCGGAGGCTTCCTCCGATACAATGACCAGCCGCGCCTTTCCGGACTTCAAAGCTCTCTCACAGGTCTCATCGCCAGATAACAGCTTTCCTGCTTTAGCACAAAGCCCTAAAAAGGAGTATACCCTATCATGCATTATTTTCCCCCATTTGCTCTTCAAGCACTGTATATACTGCCTCATCCACAGCTGTTTCAAGTGCCTTATCAAGCTTTCTCCCCTTCCGGGCCTTGCTGAGGCAATCGCTGCTCCTGCATATATACGCGCCTCTTCCGGACTTTTTGCCTGTGAGATCGACACTTATCGTACCTTCTTTGTCCCTGACTATCCTGACAAGCTCCTTTTTGGGCTTCATCTCATGGCATCCGATGCACATGCGCAAGGGTATCCTTTTCTTTTTCAAACACGTCACTCCTGTTCCGCTTCGCTGTCCTGCTCCGGATCGACATCATCCTGTCCTGCTTCAATGTCGTATCCGGATTCAGCTTCAATATCATCCGTCTCAGGCTCATAAGCCTCCTGGTTATTGTCATCATCACTGTCATACACAGCTTCATAGTCTTCTTCGGTCTCTTCGTCAAACTCATCATCATAGCTGTTGTCCATGTTGAACATCTGCTGTTCAATAGCTGCTCTGAGCTGCGACTCGCTTTTTATGTCTATCTTCCATCCGGTCAGTCTGGCTGCCAGCCTGGCATTCTGGCCTTCTTTCCCGATCGCCAGTGAAAGCTGGAAGTCAGGCACAATGACCCTTGCAGTCCTGGCCTCTTCGTCGACATCGACTCTGACGACCTTTGCCGGACTGAGGCTGCTGGAGATAAATTCCTCGGGATCGCTGCTCCACTTGATTATATCTATCTTTTCCCCTCTGAGCTCATCAACGATAGCCTGCACCCTTGTTCCCCTTTGTCCGACACAGGCCCCGATGGGATCGACATTCGGGTCTCTGGAATATACAGCGATCTTCGTTCTGGACCCGGCTTCCCGGGAAATGCTTTTTATCTCGACAGTTCCGTCATGTATCTCGGGAACTTCCAGTTCGAAAAGCCTTTTGACAAGACCGGGATGTGTCCTTGACACAAATATCTGAGGCCCCTTGGTAGTCTTTTTGACCTCCACTATATATATCTTTATCCTGTCATTGAACCTGTATTCCTCACCAATGGTCTGCTCCGACGGCAGCATGATAGCTTCGGCTTTACCGAGGTCGATCACTACATTCCTCCGTTCAGCACGCTGTATAATGCCAGTGACGATGTCGCCTTCCTTGTTGAAGAACTCTTCATAAATGATGTTGCGTTCTGCTTCCCGTATTCTCTGCATCACAACGTTCTTAGCTGTCTGTGCGGCTATCCTCCCGAACTTTCTCGGTGTCACCTCTATTTCAGCTATGTCTTCCTCTTCATATCTGGGATCCAGCTTCATAGCCTCTTCCAGTGAGATCTCACTGTTGTCGTCCTCAGGCTCTGCTGTGACCCTTTTAAGTGCAAACACCTTAACTTCACCTGTCTCACGGTCTATAGAAACCCTTACGTCCTGTGAAGTACCAAAATTCTTTTTGTACGCTGAAACAAGAGCAGCTTCTATTGCTTCAACCAAAACATCTTTTTCTATTCCTCTTTCTTTTTCCAGTTGATCCAATGCCCGAATCAATTCCGCACTCATATCTTTACCTCCTGCAATACCTCTGTATACGGGATTCTCATTCACATATGCGTGATCCCGCCCGTCGGGACACCATTTTTACTTAAATCCGTATGATCCGTCTGACAAGGGCAGTTTCCTTCCGTTCGAAGCCCATGGTGACACCATCATCGGTCCTGATTTCTATAACGTCTCCGTTAAGGCCGAGCAACTCACCCTCATAGATCTTCTTGCCGTTGAGAGGCTGGTAAAGCTTGACCTCTACGAACTCACCCCTGAAGCGTTCAAAATCTCTGTCCTTTTTCAGCGGCCTTTCACCCGGGGATGAGACCTCCAGCATATAGCTCTGCTTTATGGGATCCTCCCTGTCGAGTATGCTGCTCATCTGCTCGCTCACGGCCTGACAGTCGTCGATGGTAATGCCGCCCGGTTTATCTATGTATATCCTCAGATACCAGTTAGCCCCCTCTTTGAGGTATTCCACATCCACCAGTTCAAAGGACAGTTCGTCAACTATCGGCTTTGCAAGCTCCTCTACGATATCTTCGACTTTTTTCCTTGCCATCGTGCATCTCCGTTCCTTCCGGCCGGCTCGCGGCCTGTCGCTAAACACAAAGAGTGGGTTCTGCCCACTCTTTGCCTGAAAAAACGATATACTTAGTCCAGGAAGTATTATAACACTATTATTTACATTTATCAATCCTTTTATTTCGGTTTTGTGTTTATTCTGCCCAATCCCTGCTCCATTTCAGAAAAAGCTCATCTGGCTGCTTTCTGGAATGCCGTCCAGACAGCCGCTTTGCTGAAGTATCTCGATAACACTTTTGCTGACCTTTGCCCTGAGTTTCAGATCCTCTACGGAAATGAATTCACCCTGTTCACGGGCATTGGCAATAGCTTTTGCAGCGTTGGTACCGAGTCCGGGCAATGAATTGAGCGGTGGCCTTATGGCGCTGCCCTGGATCCTGAACGTGGTCGCATCCGATTCATAGAGGTCCACAGGTAAAAATTCAATGCCTCTTGCATACATTTCATTTGCGACCTCAAGTATGGTAAGTACGTTCCTTTCCCTTGCCGAAAGGGCATTACCCTGCTTTTCCAGTTCCTCTATCATCCTTTCTGCTTTCTGCTTGCCGGCGGCCATGGTGATGGCATCGAACTCATCACCCCTGACTGTGAAATAGGTGGCGTAAAAAGCTATGGGATGATATACCTTAAACCATCCGATCCTCATCGCCATCAGCACATAGGCAGCTGCATGGGCTTTGGGGAACATGTACTTTATTTTTTTGCACGACTCTATATACCACCCGGGAATATCATGGGCTTTCATTTCTTCTTCGTATTCCGGCTTCAGGCCTCTTCCCTTCCTGACATCCTCCATGATCTTGAAGGCGGACTTGGGCTGGAGTCCTTTGTACATAAGGTATACCATGATATTGTCCCTGGTGCCGATGACTTCGGATATGCTGCATACACCATTTCTAACCAGATCCTGCGCATTGTTCAGCCACACATCTGTCCCGTGCGATAGTCCGCTTATCTGCAGCAGGTCTGAAAACGTCTTCGGTTTGGTATCGAGAAGCATCTGCCTGACGAACCTTGTCCCGAATTCAGGGAGAGCAAATGTGCCGACCTCACTGTTGATATCTTCAGGCTTTATCCCAAGAGGCTCAGTAGACACAAACAACTGCATGACCTTCTCATCATTCACCGGCACATCGTTTATATCCACTCCTGTCAGATCACAGAGCATCTTGAGCATGGTCGGGTCATCATGCCCCAGGATATCCAGTTTCAGTATGGTATCGTGCAGTGAATGGAAGTCAAAATGCGTAGTGATGACACCTGATGAAGCATCATCAGCAGGTCGCTGTATGGGAGTGAAATCATGGACATCCATATTTGCCGGTATGACTATAATACCACCGGGATGCTGACCTGTAGTCCTCTTTATTCCCGTGCAGCCTTTTACGAGCCTGTTTATCTCAGCATTTGTCGCCACGATCCCCTTTTCATCCAGATATTTCCTTACAAATCCATAGGCTGTCTTATCTGCAACGGAAGCTATGGTGCCTGCTCTGTAAACATTCCCCTTGCCGAAAATCACCTCTGTATATTTATGTGCTCTGGCCTGATACTCACCGGAGAAATTCAAGTCGATATCAGGTGCCTTGTCCCCGTCGAAGCCCAGGAAAGTCTCGAAGGGTATATCATGCCCGTCACCTTTCATAGGCTCGCCGCACCCGGGGCACTTCTTCCCGGGCAAGTCGAATCCCGAACCGACGGAACCGTCCGTTATAAACTCCGAATGTCTGCATTTTTTACAGACATAGTGGGGCGGCAGCGGATTTACTTCTGTTATCCCTGTCATCGCCGCAACCAGCGATGAGCCCACTGATCCCCTAGAACCTACTATATATCCGTCCTGATTGGATTTTGCCACAAGCTTCTGTGCTATCAGATACATGACAGCAAAGCCGTTCTTAATAATCGAGTTCAGTTCTTTCCTGAGCCTTTCTGATACTATTTCAGGGAGAGGATCTCCGTAGATATCATGTGCCCTGGCATATGTCAGTCTTTCTATTTCCTGTTCAGCACCTTCAATCTCGGGCGGGTATGTCCCGAGTGGTATCGGCGTCACTTCCTCTGCCATATCCGATATCAGATTCGTATTTGTGACAACTACCTCATATGCTTTTTCACTGCCCAGATAAGAAAACTCCTCCAGCATCTCCTCCGTCGTCCTGAAATACAAAGGCGCCTGTCTGTCCGCATCTGTGTAGCCCTGACCGTGCATCAGTATACGCCTGAATACCTCATCCTGCGGGTCAATAAAATGCACATCACATGTGGCCACAACAGGCTTTTTCAGTTTTTCACCCAATTGTACGATCCTTTTGTTCAATTCCTTCAGTTTCTCGCGATCCTGTACCTTTCCGCTTTCAACCAGGAATTCATTGTTCCCCAGCGGCTGTATCTCAAGGTAATCATAGAAACCTGCAATCTTTTCTGCTTCCTGGCTTCCTGCACCGTCAACCAGTGCCCTGTACAGTTCTCCAGCCTCACATGCGCTGCCGAGTATGAGACCTTCTCTGTACTTCATAAGAACGCTTCTGGGCACTCTGGGCCTTTTGTAGAAATACTTCAGATGCGATTCGGATATGATCCTGTACAGGTTTTTCAGTCCTGTGCTGTTCCTGACCAGCAGGATCGCATGGTATGAAGGCATGCTCCTGGGGTCGGCATTCCCGGACAATACCCTGTCGATATCGCTTACCGTCACAGCACCCTTCTCAGTCACATATCCGATACACTTTATAAATATCTCAGCTGTAGCCTGCGCATCGTCCACCGCCCTGTGATGATTTTTCAGACTGATCCCCAGGTGTTTGGCCACCACATCAAGTTTGTGCCTGTTCAGTTCCGGGAAAAGCTTCCTGCTGAATTGCAGTGTGTCAAGTATCATATTGTTGAATTCTCTCCCGCTCTGACGTGCGCTGTACTTTATAAAACCCGTATCGAATGAAGCATTATGCGCAACCACCGGCAGCCCGCCAACAAAATCCAGGAATTCACCTATGGCCTGGTCGATCCCCGGTGCTCCGGCAACCATTGCATCCGTAATACCGGTGAGCTTTGTAATGGATTCAGGTATTGGCATACCAGGATTGACAAAAGTACTGAAATTATCGATGACCTTTCCATTTTCGACTTTGACAGCACCTATTTCAGTTATCCCGTCCCTGGAAGCGTTGAGACCCGTAGTCTCTATATCGAACACCACGAAACGGCCGGTCAGCTCATACCCGGCATCACCATCACCGAAGTAAACGACTGGAGCTTCATCATTGACAAGATAACATTCCACTCCGTATATGATTTTTATATCGTGCTTCTTGCCTGCACTGTACGCTTCCGGATATGCCTGGACGACACCATGGTCAGTAATTGCGATGGCTTTGTGTCCCCATTGTGCCGCCCTTTCAATCAGCTTCCCCACAGGTGTTACAGCATCCATCGCACTCATCTGTGTGTGGAGATGCAGTTCGACTCTTTTGGTTTCAGCATTGTCTGCCCTGGTATGTTTCTTCAGTTCAACTATATCCGAAGCCATAACAGTAAGGTCCTTTGTAAACCTGTCAAACTGTGCTTCCCCTCTGACCTTGAAATAACAGCCCTCTTTTATCTGTTCTTCTCTGAGATCACGGTCATCTTTCTGAACGAACAGCTTTACGGTAATGGAACTGGTATAGTCAGTCATATCAAAAGAGCAAAGATATTGGTTTCCGCGGACCTCTCTGAACTCCACCTGCAACACTTCCCCGCAGATGGCAACCCTGCCGGAATCCTGTGTTACATCACACATCTTCATCCAGCTGTCGGTAAAGTTTTTGCCTAAGATTATGTCCAGCACTTCGGGATCGTCCGTATCCGCTTTTCTCCTTTTTCTCTGTTTGACCGTCTGCGTCGCCTCTTCAGCCGTCAGGATGGTCCTGATCCTTGCCTGCTCATTTTCCTTGAATTCATTATATTTTTCCTTGAACTCCTCATCCAACTCACGATCATGGAAATCCACGGTGATTTTTTTCCCGAAGGAATTCTCCACAATTTCCTCTATCAGCTTGTCACAACCCTGCGATTTCAATATATCCCGGCCTTTAGTCGACAGCTCTATCCCGAGGCGCTCACCCTCGAGCCTCCATTCGCATCCGTTCAGTATGCCCCTGCTCAGTGCGATCCTGGAATTTACAACATACTGTATACTGTCCCGGTATTGACTGATCATCTCTGAAAGTGGGGCATCCATTACAAAGCGAACCCTTATCTCAACAGACATCGAAAAAGCTTCCGACAGCGCCTGCTCCGCCTGTTCCGCCACCTGAACAGGTATGAGTCTGTCCGCAGAAGCTTTTATAACCAGTTTCCTTGCTTTTTTATGTATCTCAAGATTTAAAACCTTTACTCCTCTGAAATGATCCGATACCGTGGCGTCAAATGCCACTTCAGAAAAAACCTCAATAAATCTTTTGTTTATTGCCGTCTCCGACATCTGACAGATCCCCTTTTGCAGATAATATAAGTAAATTTTTCAGTTTACGCTGCCTTTGCCGGCAATGACTCAAAGAATACTGTCATCCGCCGATCCGGGCTGCATTCTTTCTATTTCCTCCATGAGCTCATCCACAATCCGCTCCATGGGTATCTTTTTTATTATTTCACCCCGTTTGAACAGCAATGCTTCTCCGGCTCCGCCCGCTATACCGATATCAGC
>DGEE01000006.1:331-4477 GCA_002385815.1 Hungateiclostridiaceae bacterium UBA3934 | reverse complement strand
AAACCAACGGTCTACCATAAGAGTGTGAGAAGCTTTTATGGGAGATGCTTCTGGAGGCGGAGATACAGGAAAAGAGGAGGCGAAGCGAAGAGACAAGGATCAAGCTGTCCGGGCTGCCCCACAGAAAAACACTGGAAGAGTTTGACTTCAGCTTTCAGCCCAGCATAGACGTAAAGCAGATCAGGGAACTGTCAACACTTGCTTTTGCAGCAAGGGCTGAAAACGTGATCTTTTTGGGGCCTCCTGGCGTGGGAAAGACACACCTCGCGGTAGGTCTTGCAATGCAGGCTATCAGGTCCGGTATGACAGTATATTTTACAACCCTGGCACATCTCATATCGGATCTTCAGAAAGCAGCCCGCCAGGACAAGCTGGAACGCAGGTGGCATGTATATACCCGACCAAACATATTGATCATTGATGAGGTAGGATATATGCAGCTTGATCGGGCGTCGGCGGAACTTCTCTTCCGTGTGGCATGCGCAAGGTATGAGAACGGCAGTATAATACTCACAAGCAATAAATCCTTCGGAGACTGGGGTGAGCTAATGAACGATACGGTCATAGCAACGGCCATATTGGACAGGCTGTTGCATCATTCGCATATCATAAACATCAGGGGTGACAGTTATAGGTTGAAAGACAGGGTGAAAAGCGGTTTCAGGGTCGTGCCGCCAGCTGATATTCCAGTAAAAGACGATCCGGTATGAAAAACCGACCATCAAAAACCGGCGGTTGAAATCCGGCGATTGGGTCAAATCTTAACCGGCGATTTTAGGTCAAAAATATTCCGTCGTTGACATATATCAAATGCATTTGGAAAACCAATTATGTGGGATGGTAAAACAAGAAGTGTATATATTGGTAAACATACGGATTCAAAACCAGCAGTCTGGCTAAAAGATTTGGATTACTTTGATTTAGATATAAATGGTTATGTTTATAATACTGATATGGAAATTTTGGGTACGCAAAAAGATAATTTAGGTAAAGATCATTATAATTGTGTAGGTGGTGGTTTATACACATATACCTATAAACTTAATGGACAATACAGTAAGATTACTGGAACATTATTTATGCTTTATGATACTCGGACTGTATCGGAAACAGGGATACTAAAAATATATGGAGATGGAGAATTGCTTTACGAAGCAAGTGTAACAAAAGGTGTTGATCCGATTGAATTTTCGGTTGATTTAACAGGTGTTCTAGAGATGAAACTTACGTTTGATGGATATAATGGAATCTGGGGATATTCATATGATCATTATGCTGCGCTCGGAGACTGTGGCTTTTGGCCATAATATAAACTAAATAATATTTCTGTAGTGAATATAAAAACAAGGCTCGCTACGTAGCAAAAGTAGTCGTAAGTCTTAGTTTAATCTGTTTTTCACAAGGAAGGTGTAATAAATGAAAACAAATATGACCCGTTTTTTATAGCTCTTCTGGTGTGTTCGCTACTTGTGGGAAATATTGCAAGCTATGCTGTTACTGCTGACGCATAGTGTCCAGCAATAGATGTCGTTAATTGTCCGGACATTGACAGAATTAATGTCCGAATATGACCAAAATGCCCTGCCCCCTCCAAGGGGAGGGAGAATCAGGATAATTCCCCCTGTATGACCAGCTTCACCATATGATCGTCAATAATACGTTTGCCATTCTGAGACCCATAAATCAGACAATGAGTACAAACCTTGTTGACTAAACGGGCTGCCCCGCCGGAATACCGGAATATTTCATCGATCGCCTGATCAGAAAAAATATCGTGTTCAGCCCCCGCGTACGAAAGGTGCGCTTTCATATACTCTCCTGTCTGTGCCCGGTCGAAATGGGCCAGCTTGCACTGGATATCAATGCGCTGCCGGATGGCTGTATAGGATTGCATGTGAAGCTTGTTCCAAAGCTCACTCTGTCCGACCAGTATCAAAGCCATAGGGCTCTGCGAGTCCATCCTGAAGTTGAGAAGGAACCTCACTTCCTCCAGCATCTCACGGTCCAGCAGATGAGCCTCGTCAACGATGACGACAGGCTGCAGATGCTGAATGCCCCGCATCAGCTCGATTTCGTGATGGAGCTGCCGCTTAGCGTCGCCGCGGTAGAACATCGCCTCTACACCCAGTTGCGCCAGAAGCCCTTTGTAGAAATGTCTCGGTGTCAGCTTGGAATCTGCCAGGTACAGGACCATATACTTTGCCGGATCCAGAGAATCTTTCAGCATGCGGATAACTGTTGTCTTGCCCGTTCCGCAATCACCGGTGACAACAGCGAACAACTGCCGCTGAGCGGCATATTTCAGCCGTCCCAATATCTCCTCCAGTATTACCGGCTGATAGATATGGCTGCTCGGGATATCCCTTGAAAACGGAGTCCTGGAAAGACCATAGAATTCTTCAAACATCTCTGCGCCCCTCCTTGTATACTGCCCTGTAGGAGATCGCAGGAGCTATCCGCTGCTCGCGTTCAAGGTTCTTCTGAATCGCTGCATCCAGCAACCTTGAGGATCCGGCCGGTAACGGCTGCATGTAGGCGGGCAGCTTCGGACGACGCCCGACCCTGTCTCCGATCACAAGCTGCTTCACTTTCCATGGAGCATATCCCTCATATTCGATAGTCAGTTCCTCCGTATCAGCAGGATCATAGATGACATCAACAGTACACCCGATGAAGTTGAGCCCAACTTCGTACTTTTTGCCCTCAAAACTGATGCAGCCCGTCTTGTCCACCTTCCGTTCCTCACAGTGCAGGAATGCACTCGCTATGGTTTCCTGATCAAGAAACTTCAAGGCCTTCCGGTCCCGCTGATACGCGGCATTTGGGCTCAGCATATCCCCCAGGGCGGAGTGGGGCTTGTTCTGGTAGCATTCCTCCAGCCATACATGGAACAACTGATTGAACTGCTCCAGCGTCTGAGGTTTGTTCAATGCTGCTTCCCTGAGAAATGAGTCAACTGTCTGGTTGAACTTTTCCACCTTCCCGGTCGCTTCAGGCGAGTAGGGCTTTGCATAAAGCAGCCTGATACCAAGCTTGGAGCACGTCCTTGCCATCCATTTCGTACGATATTGTTTCCCGTTGTCAAAGTACACGGAGTCCGGAACTCCATACTTCAGGATCGCTTTGCGGAAGCAATCCTCCACGATGACATGATCCAAAGTGGGGTAGAATTCCGCGTGCAAAACGAAGCGCGTCGCATCGTCAATAAAGGTGACCAGATACACCTGCTTCTTTGTCCCGCCCGGACCGATCGGCAGATACGGCCCGTATTTGATATCGCTGTGCCACAGCATATTACGGCTCTTTTGCTGGTACCGCCTTGCGGCAACACCCGATTGTGAATACATCCTCATATGCCGTGCGCTGTATCCACGCTCCGCCAATTTCTCCTGAAGCGTACTGCGTTTGATCTGTCCGAGACTGACCTTGCCTTCCCACTCGAGTATCTGGATGATTTGCGCCACACTCCTGCCCGGTATTTCACGACGCAGCAGGATGGCCTGGTCCAGTATATGCTGTGGGATCGCCTCTTCCGTCCTGCGTTGCCCCTTGCCCCTAGGTTTCAGTCCTTCAAACCCGTCCTTCGCATACTTCGCCAGATATCTCCTCAAAGTGCGGTCTGACAAACCAGTCTGTTCACATATCTCTGCCCTGATCTTTCTGGCTTTTGCCGGGTCCAATCCCTCCGCCAGTAACGGCGACAGCAGTTGAACCCTCTGCGCCGCCAGTTCTTCCGCTTTCTTTTGATCCCTCATGTCGATCTCCTCCTCTTTTTCAGGTTCTCAACATGAGTCTACTCTCTGCCTCTCAGGACAAAAATGCAAAACGGGTATGTATCCAATTATTTGCTACCGGTCGGACGATCCTTGCCAGCCAACCCGGGGCATCCCCCACAAGTTCTATGACCCTCTGGAATCCGGACCCGGAAGATCGGGTCATCTTCTTCGCAGTTTCCCTGCCAAGCTTTATTGCGATCGATTCAAGACAGCCTGTGAAATGATCTGTATTCCTTCTGAACCATTCCTGCCACCGCCGGATCGTCGAATCATCTGCCGCCACGCAAATGGTCCTTCCGGGATCGAGCACGGATTCGATGCTTTCACTGCAATGCCGCTTGTATGGTACCAGAATGTCGGGCAGTTCATG
>DGEE01000006.1:0-121 GCA_002385815.1 Hungateiclostridiaceae bacterium UBA3934 | reverse complement strand
CAGAATGTCGGGCAGTTCATGATGGATACTTCTGCACACCTTACAGCGAAGCCTACGTATCCTGAGAACGATCCTGCTTCCTGCGTTATCGATACACTTCCTCTTACGGCTGCCAATCACG